>DUEQ01000527.1 GCA_011192085.1 Caldilineae bacterium | reverse complement strand
TACCACTGAACTACACCCGCATTCCATGGTAATTATAGCGAGATTGCACTTTTTCGTCAACCTCGCGGCGGACAACGGGGGTGCATTTCAACTTTGAGAGCTTTCTTGTTAGCCGGACCGATGGAGAATCCGTTCTGAGAGCCCCTAATCCTGAGCCGGTTGCGTCCTCCGAGGGCCTTTGCGCTTATTTTGACACGCGTCCGACAGCGTGGGCAATCAATATCATCCGAATGCCATCTTGGTCAGGGCCGCGCGGCGAATCTCGCCCGAGGCCACCAGCTCCGCAGCCTTGGTCATGTGCGGAGCCATCTCCACGTCGGTTTCGATGAAGGGGATGTGTTCGCGGATGAGCTCATAGACGGGAGCGGTGCCTTTGCCCAACCGCACGCGCTCCCCCAGCTTTTGCTTGCGGAAGTCAATGGCCTGAGCCGCGGCCATGAGCTCGATGCCCAACATCCGCTCCAGGTTGCGGAGGACGCGGCGGGCCTGGCGGCCCGAGATGGGTCCGTTGGAGACGTGGTCCTCCACATTGGCTGAGGTGGGGATGCTATCCGCGCTGGCGGGGAAGCAGAGGGCCTTGTTCTCTGAGGCCAGGGCCGCGGCCGTGTATTGGGTGAGCATGAAGCCCGAGTTAAGGCCGCCGTTTTCGGTGAGAAATGCGGGCAGCAGGCCGCCGTTGCTGGCCCGATCCGTGAGGCGACTGAGGCGGCGTTCGGAGATGTTGCCCAGCTCGGTCATGGCCAGGGCGAGATGATCATAGGCGATGGCCAGGGGCTCGCCGTGAAAGTTGCCGCCGCTGATGGCGATGGGGGCGCCGTCCTCCTCGAAGAAAATAAGAGGGTTGTCGGTGACGCTGTTGAGCTCAATCTCCAGCACGCCGCGAGCGTTCTCCACCGCCTCCGCGCAGGCGCCGTGCACCTGCGGGATGCAGCGCAGAGAGTAGGCGTCCTGGGGATCGGCGCTGTCCCGGCCCCGCACGAAGCTGGAGCCCTCCAGCAGGTGGCGCAGGAGTTCGGCGGTGGCGATCTGATAGGGATGGGGTCGCACGGCCTGGATGCGAGGGTCGAAAGCTGCGAGCGTGCCGTACAGGGCCTCCAGCGAGAGCGCGCCCGCCACATTGGCGACAAAGGTCACGTTCTCCGCCTCCTCCACGGCCAGACACCCCAACGCCACCATGAACGCGGTGCCGTTGGTCAAGGCCAGGCCCTCCTTGGGGGCCAGGGTGATGGGTGAGAGGCCCGCCCGGGCCAGAGCTTCATCCCCCGGCAGGATCGCGCCACCTACTTCAGCCCTCCCCTCGCCGATCATCACCAGGGACATATGGGCCAGGGGCGCGAGGTCACCGCTGGCTCCCAGCGAACCCTGTCGGGGCACGATGGGATGCACGCCCCGCTCCAACATATCCAGCAGCAGGCGGATGGTCTCCAGTCGCGCGCCCGAGTAGCCCGAAGCCAGGGTGTTGGCCCGCACCAACATCATTGCCCGCACGATCTCGGTCTCCAGGGGCGGCCCCATGCCCGCGGCATGGGATCGCAGGATGTTCACCTGCAACTGCTCCAGCGCCTCCTTGGGGATGATCGTGTTCTTGAACGCGCCGAAGCCGGTGTTGATGCCGTAGACGATACGGTTCTCCGCGATGATCTGCTCCACGGCCTGACTGGCGCGGCGCACCGCGGCGCGGGATTCATCTGACATGCCGAGGGCGAAGTCGCCAGGGGCGGCCTTGGCGACGGCAATGACATCAGGGATCGTCAAACGAAGTCCGTCGAGAATGAGTTGTTTCATGGGATTGGGTCAGGAAGCAGGGGTGATGGTGGGATGGTTTTCGGGCGAGGTCACCATGGATCGCAAGTGATCGAGCATGATGAGTGCGGCCAGGCTGTGGATGGCCGTGCCATGTTGGAAGGTCTCGGGCCGGGTGTAGTCGTAGCGGTCGGGCGCGTTGAGGTGGATGTTGTCAGCCTTGAGCCCACGGTTGGGCAAAGTCTCGGCCAGGCGATCCATGTCGATGAGGGGGGCGTGATATGTGACCGCGATCTCGCGGATGATGGTGTTGTTTTGATTTAGGGGATCGGCGAACCGGTCGGCTTTGGTGAAGAGGATGGGGACGACGCCTTGATAGATGAGGTATTCCACGATGCGCTCGTAGTTCTCCTGGAAGAGCGCCAGGGAATAATGGTCATTGGTCCCCAGTTGAACGAACATGAAGCTGGGGTTGTGAGCCCAGATCTCGCAGTCCAGCAGGTTCACGCCCCCGCCGCAAGCCTTTTCATCGGCCCATTTGGGATCGAAGACCATGCGAGTGTTCATACCCAGACGCACGGCCTTGCCGTAACGATGGAAGGACCCGGCGAAGTAGTTGATGGTATCTTGTAGATAGGCGTACTCGCCCAGGTTGTAGTCGCCCAGGTTGGGGTCGCGGCCATCGAACACGCGCAAAAAGTGCTTGGTGGCGATAAGGCTGTCGCCCAGCTTGGAGAACGCGCGGGGGTCCCGCCCCAATGTCTGTCCCCGTTCATAGATCGCTCGCACATGCGCTTCGGTCTCCGAATCCAGGATGATGAATTCGGAGTAGGGGATGCCGTTGAGGGTGGCGATGTGGTCGGCGGGGGTGGGCGTGACAGGATCGACGATGGGGGTCTCAGTGGGGGTGATGATAATGGGAATGGGCGTGCGAGTGACTGGCCGGGGGGTGACCGTGGGGGTGAAGGTAGGCGGGAGAATAAGGGTGGGAGTGGCTGGCGACGCGGACGCGCCGCCGCACGCGGACAACAATAAAGCAGCCAGAAATGCCATGATGGAAAAAATGAGGCGAAGGCGTCCCTCGCGCATCGGTGGTTGGTTCATAGAAGTAATCATTCGCTGTTCAGCACCTTGCGCACCCGGTCCAGCATGATCAGGGTGGCCAGGTTATGAACGGCAGTGCCATATTGAAAGGTATTGGAATTCCTGTAATCGTAGGATCGAGCGACTTTCAGATGAATGCCATCGGGCCCGATGCCCCGATTGGGCAGGGTGTCCGCCAGTTTGTCGAAATCCACCAGTGGGACCCGATATTTTCGCGCAATCGCGCGCACCGCCTCGTTGTTGTGATTGTCCACCCCCTCGTGACGGTCCGCTTTGGTGAAAAGGATGGGCACGATCCCCTGCTCGATAATGTATTGCACGATCTGGTCGTAGTGTTTCTCGAAATAGCTGCGGGGCACGTTGTCGTTGGTTCCCAGCAGCACCACCATGACGCTGGGGTTGTGCAGACGGATCTCGCAGGGGAGAGGCGCTTCGCCCGGCTCGCACAGCTCCTTCTTGGCCCACATGGGATCGAACACCGACCAGGTGTGCAGCCCCACGCGCACGGCCGCACCGTGACGATAGAAGGATCCGGGATAAAAGTCGATGGTATCCTGTAAGTCCGCGTAGGGGCCCAGGTTGTAGCGTCCCAGTAGAGGATCGATCTGATCGAAGATGCGTAGGAAGAAGGGATTGGCGATGAGACTGTCGCCCAGTTTGGAGAAGGCATGGGGGTTCCGGCCCAGCTCCTGTCCCCGTTGATAGATCGTTCGGATATGCGCCTTGGTTTCCTCATCCATGAGGATGAATTCGCTTAGGGGCATGCCGTTAACGTGGTCGGGCGGGGAGGATGGGATGGATGTGAGTGTCTTGGTGGGGGTAGGTAGGGGAGTGAATGTGGGGGTGAATGTGGGTGATGGCAGGGGCGTGACGGTCTCGGTTGGCGTGGGGGTGATGGTGGGCGTGGGAGTATGGGTGGCTGTGGCTGTGGGGCTGGCTGTGGGCGTGGGAGTCTTGGTGGGAACGGGTGTGGGGGTGTTCGTTGGGATGTAAGTGGGCGAAGGCGTTGGTGAACTGGACGTCGTGGTGAATGTGGGCGCGGTCAGGGTCGGCGTCGATTGGCTTCGGGCGATTTCACACGCGGTCAATGAGGCTGTGAGCAGAAAGGTAAATGCCAGAATGAGGAAACGCCGATTCATTCGATAACCCTCTGCACTTCATGGTCCGGTCAGTGTGTTCTGCACCCGGTCGAGCATGATCAGAGTGGCCAGGTTGTGGACGGTGTTCCCGTAGTGAAAGGTTTCGGGTAGGCGATAGTCGTTGGTGGGGGCGATGCTGAGGTGGATGCCATCAGGCCCAAGCCCGCGGTTGGGCAGCGTATCGGCGAGATGATCGAAGTCCAACAGGGGCGCCTGGTATTTTTCTGCGATCTTTTTGATGGAGATGTTATTGCGGTTGTCCGGGCCCTCGAAGCGATCCGCTTTGGTGTAGAGGATGGGCACGATGCCCTGCTCAATGATGTGCTGGATGATCTGATCGTAACTTTTTTCGAAAGTGCCCTGAGGCGCGTCGTCGTTGGCGCCCAGAAGCACAAGCATCAGGCTGGGATTGTTTAGGCGAATCTCACAATCCAGCAAGTTTTCGCCCGGATTGCACCACTGTTTGTCGGCCCACATGGGATCGAACACCGACCACGCGTGCAGGCCCACATGGATGGCGACGCCGTAGCGGTCGTAGGAGCCGCTATAATGGTCGATGACATCTTGCAGAAACGCGTAATCGCCCAGGTTATAGTCGCCCAGGTTGGGGTCTTTCTGGTCGAACACCCGCAGGAAGTAGGGGTTGGCGATGAGGCTGTCCCCCAGCTTGGAGAACGCGTGCGGATCTCGGCCTTGCTTCTGGCCTTGCGCGACGATCTCCCTCACGCGCGCCTTCACCGCGTTATCCATGAGGATGAATTCGCTGTATGGGACGCCGTTGATGGTGGAGGGAGGAAGGGGCGTGGCCGCGACTTCCTCCGTCGGCTGGGCGAATGTGGTTGTGGGCTCGGCCGCGGGTGTGTCCGTGGCTGAGGCCGCTTCGGTTGGAGATGGCGTGGGGGAGGGATTGGGAGTAGGCGTAGGAATTGGGGCGTCGGTGGGCGCGGGAGTGTCCGTGGACGTTGCGGTGGGAGGCGCGGGCGCGGCTGATTCGCTGACAGGTGCGGTGACTGCGGAAGGAGTCACGGTCGCGGGGACGCCGCATCCGATGAAAAACAGGCCTCCTATAAGAAGCAGGCCCGCGAATAGCAAAATTTGGAGGGCTGTCATACGCGCGTTCCTTAGTTTTTTGAGGGCAATTCAAGGTATTTTATCATACGTACAAACCCCAAACGCAACACGCCCTTCTTCGGTTCCCAACCCAATGCCCATTCCCAAAAAGCGGCAGGCAATGGCGCATGTTGCAACCATGGCCGATATCAAGGCCATCGAACAGGTTCCCCTTTCGGGGCGGGATATCCCCCAAATGCCTGTGACCGCGGTGGGCAAGATCTTCAAGTCGGCGCTGGTGCGCATGCAAATCCAAGAGACGCTCACCGCGGCGTTGAACGCGCTGGAAGGGATGGCCCAGGCCGCGGTGGAGGCGGTTCCCAGCAAATTACATGGCCCAAGGTGCGGGTGTCGGTGCGTTTGACCGAGGGGGTGGATCGGACCGCGAGCGAGGATGCTGTCCAGGGCGTGTTGGGGCTGTATGCGTTCCACTATGATGTGACCATTGAGACATGATGTAACTCCTGAGAGGCCGGGGAGCGTCTTACATCACGCCTCTGGCCTCCTTGGGCAGCTTGGACGTCTTCGGTCTGCTGGTGTGGTGTTGATCATTCCAAGATGGCGCCAGGTGGGGTGGCGAGGCCACTGGCAGCTTGCCGCGTCTTGCTTGAGGCGGCCTATGTTTCGAATTTGAACCGGTCATTTGTGCTATACTTTTTTTATGCTTTCCCCTCAACGTTCTCCAGAGTTCGCATCCAAACTCAAGGCCCTGCCCACGAAACCGGGTTGTTACATCTTCCGTGACGCGCAGGAGGAGGTCATTTACGTGGGCAAGGCTGTCAACCTGCGACACCGGGTGCGCTCCTATTTTCAATCCGCCCGTAATCACAGCGCCAAGACCCGGCGACTGGTCGCGGATATCGCGGACCTGGAGTGGATGGTCACCGATACGGAGCTGGAAGCCCTCATCCTCGAAAATGAGCTCATCAAACGCTACCGGCCCCGCTACAACATCCGCCTCAAGGATGACAAGCAATACCCCTACATCAAAGTCCACTGGCAGGATGACTTCCCCAAAGTGACCATTGTGCGACGGATGTTGCCCGATGGCGCCCGCTACTACGGCCCCTTCACCAGCGCCCACGCGGTGCGCCAGACCCTGGAGGCCCTACGCAAGGTTTTCCCCTACCTCGATTGCAACCGGGAGATTACGGGGCGGGACACGCGGGCCTGTCTTTACTACGACATCAAGCGCTGTGCAGGACCGTGCATCGGCGCGGTGAGCAAAGAGGAGTATCGGGCCATCGTAGATGGGCTCTGTCAGTTCCTGGAGGGAAAGACCGAGGGCGTCATGGCCGAGCTGCATCGCCGCATGAACCAGGCCGCAGAGCGACTGCAATTCGAACGCGCGGCCATGTATCGGGACCAGATCCGGGCTGCGGAGCGCATCGTGGAACGGCAGAAGGTGGTCTCGGGCCGGCAGGAGGATGAGGATGTCATCGCCTTCGCCCAGGACAAAGGCCAGACCTGCGTGCAGGTGTTCTTCATCCGCCGAGGACGGCTCATCGGGCGGGAGACGTTCATGCTAGAAGGAGCCAGCGAGGAGGAGAACCAGGAGCTGCTAACCTCCTTCATCCAGCAGTTCTACGATGAGGCCGCGTACTTGCCCCCGAACATCCTTCTGCCCGTGGCACTCGATGAAACTGCGATCATCGAGACCTGGCTGCGAGGCAAACGGGGCGCGAAGGTGACTCTGAAAGTCCCCAAGCGGGGAAGCAAGAAGGCGTTGGTGGCTATGGCTGCAGAGAACGCGCGCAGCGCGCTCGCAGCCATGCAGACGGCATGGGAGGCGGACGCGCATCGCCACACCGAGGCCGTGGCCAACCTCCAGGCCGCGCTCGACCTGACCAAACCGCCCACCCGCATCGAATGTTTCGACATCTCCACCCTGCAGGGGACGAACACGGTGGGGAGCATGGTCGTGTTTGTACAGGGCGCGCCTCGCAAGGGGGATTACCGGCGCTTCAAGGTGCGCACGGTGACGCAGACGGGCCAGCCCGACGATTTCGCGGCCATGCGCGAGGTGTTACAAAGGCGTTTTCAGCGGGCGGTGGAGGAGGAGCTCGCGGGCCCGGGCCGCCGTCCTGACCCTGTATGGAAGATCTTGCCCGACCTCCTCATCGTGGACGGGGGCAAGGGACAGCTCGGCGTAGCCGTGGAGGTGCTGAAGGAGCTCGGATTATATGAAGTCGTACCCGTGGCGGGGCTGGCCAAGCGGGAGGAGCTGCTCTTCCTGCCCGAGGGGCCCGAGCCCATCCGTCTGCCCAAGGACAGCCCCGAGATGTATCTGGTGCAGCGGGTGCGGGATGAAGCCCACCGCTTCGCGGTGACCTACCAGCGCAACCTGCGGAACAAGGCCATGACCCGCTCCCGGCTGGAAGATATCCCCGGCATCGGCATGAAACGACGACGGGCGCTACTCAAACACTTCGGCAGCATCGACGCCATTCGCAATGCGTCGGTGGATGAGATCGCGGCCGTGCCCGGCATGACTCGGGCCGTGGCACAGCGGGTGAAGGAGTTGTTGTAAATGTGGGGATGAGGAAATTGCAAAAGACGCCGATGTGATTTATGATGTTTTTACAACTTTATTCAGTTTTATCCATTTTGGGAGGCGTCATGGCGAATGCGTTTGCGAGCGCGCTGCTCCCCGCGCTCTCTTCCACCATCAGTTTCATCTTCGCCTTTTTCGTGTTGCGGCGGTGGCGATATGGTCGCCGCCTATACACACTGTTCTGGGGCATTGGCATGCTCTTCTATGCCATTGGCGGGGCCATGGAGGCCCTTTACGGCTTCTTCGGCTGGCATCCCCTGGTCTTCCGACTGTGGTATCTCTTCGGGGCCATTCTGGTGGCCGCCTGGTTGGGCCAGGGCACGGTGTTCCTGTTGGTGCGAAAGGGATGGGCGTATTGGCTCTTCTATATCCTGCTAGCGGCGTCCATCTTTGCAACGTACCGCGTCTTCGTCGCGGAGCTGGACCCGACGCAGATGATCGCGGGCGAGTTGAGCGGGCATGCCATCGTGACGCCCGGCGTGCGCATTCTCACTCCCTTCTTCAATCTCTATGGCGTGATTACGCTGGTGGGTGGCGCCATCTATTCCGCCTGGATCTTCTGGCGCAAGCGGGTGCTTCTCCACCGGGTGGTGGGAAACGTCCTCATCGCTGCGGGCGCGCTCATGCCCGCGTTCGGCGGCGCGTTCCAACGTTTTGGCGTACCCTACACCCTCTATTTGGGCGAATTGTTCGGCGCGATCCTGATGTTCATCGGATTCATGTACGCCACGCAAATGATCACCATGGGGATTCCTGCAACCCGACAGCCTGCATAAAAAGAACGACCTCCGGACAACGCCGCGGAGGTCGCTCCTCATGATGGGGCTGACTGTTATTCGAAGATCCAGCGGTCGGCGTCGCGCTCCCAGCTGGGGATGTCATCCCCAAACCACAGACCGATCTCAAAGGCCGCGGTCTCCGGCCCATCTGAGCCGTGCACCAGATTGCGCCCGATCTCAATGCCGAAATCCGCGCGGATGGCGCCCGGCGCGGCGTCAGCCGGGTTCGTCGCGCCCATGGTGTTGCGGGCGACCTGGATGGCATTCGTGCCTTCCAGCACCATGGCCACCACCGGGCCCGAGGTGATGTACTCGATAAGGCTGTTGTAGAAGGGGCGGCCTTTGTGCACAGCGTAGTGCGCCTCGGCCAGCTCACGGGACACGTGCATGAATTTCATGGCGACGATCTTGAGGCCGCGGCGTTCGAAACGGGCGAGGATCTCGCCCACCAGCCCGCGCTGCACGCCATCGGGCTTGATCATGACAAAAGTGCGTTCCATAGGATGGGTTCTCCTTGGTTGGTTGAGATGATTTCAATTTATCAGCGCAGATCCATTTTTTCTGCGTCATCTGCGTTCTGCCGAAAATTCGGACGCCCCATTTTGCCACAACCCCGGCCAAACGCCCCAAGTTGTAACCCCATCAACGCGCGTAGGCCCACCGCTCCTGTTCATTCCAGGCAGGAAGCGATGGTTCTTCGAGRAATATGTCGTYGATGTCTTGGCCGGAAAACCACTCTCTACTGAGCTCGCCCAGGGGATCGAGGCCCCGTACGGTCCGGAGATGACGTGAGAGGGAAATGTCGGTGGGATGAAGCGCGCGGGAGGTGAACAGGATGATCAGATGAGCTTTCAAGGCATAGGGCAACTCCTGAAGGACGTAGCGGGCGATGGCGGTCGCGGCGTCCGGTTGCCCCAGGCGAAAAAGCGCATCAGCCAAGCCCAGCGCGGCGTCCATCCGCTCGGGATGCTGTTCCAGGCCCGAACGATAAAGTCGATACGCGTTAGCCCAGAGCTGATTTGCAGCGGCAGCATGCCCGCGGGCGATGTCGCCCTGGGGCGAGCGTGCGAGGTCGAGGTCAGCAGCGTATCCGCGGGCGACGTCGGCGTCGGGATGGAGGTCGAGATGAGCGGCCGCGAGATGCAGCGCCCGCCAGGCTTCCCCATCCTCCGGATTCGCGCTCACCGCCCGTTGCAAGAGATCGAGACTGTCCGCGAACAGCCCCACCGATTGCGCGGCCAACCCCATGCGCTGGTACACCGCGATGTAGCGGGGGAAATAGCGCAGGATATGGCGTCCCAGCGCGAATCCGGCCGCGAACTCATCCGCGGCGAAGAGATCGTTCAGGCGCTGGCTTAATGGCCCCAGAGGAACGTCGCTCATGCACCTATCTTACCCAAGCGTCCCGAATCCACCAAAAGAAGACAACGTGGCATATTCGCCTCCTTTGATATCAGATGATGTCGGCTTGCATCCACCGCTATTCACCCCGCTCTCCCCCTTCCTCCGCCGCGCAGAGAGGACAATACATGGGGTCTTCCAGTTCGATGAAGTGCTTGGCGCAGATCGCATACACCTCTACTCGCTCCAACAGCCCCCATTTCTTCACCACGGTGGCCTCCAATGCGATCTCTTTGCAGTTTGTGTGCAGCAGGATGTCGGGGACGGGGCACGCATCGCATAGGGAGCGCTTCCAGGGGCGGGAATCGGGATTGCGCTTGATAAGACGGCATTCCTCCGTCTCATTCCCGCGGTGATAATCGGTGTAGTAGTATCGACAGAGAACAGGTTTGGATTTTGACATGAGCTTGGTCAGGTCATCCAGAATTCGGTTTTGCGAGGCCGGTACTGGATGGCCTCGGCGATGTGATGGGGTGCGATGCGATCCTCGCCCGCGAGATCGGCGATGGTGCGGGCCAGTTTCAGCACCCGGTGATACGCCCGGGCGCTGAGCTGCAACTGGCGCATGGCCGCGCCGATGAGCTGATGTCCGGCGTTGTCCAGGGGACAGAACTGCCGCACTTCGGTGGGGCCCATGTCCGCATTGGTCTCGATGTGCGGGATGGCCGCGAAGCGGCGCATCTGGCGCTCGCGGGCCGCGATGACCCGTTCTCGCACCACTGCGGAAGGCTCCCCCCGGGTGTCGTCGGTGAGCTTTTCGTACTTCACGCGCGGCACCTGCACGTGGATGTCGATGCGATCCAGCAAGGGCCCGGAGATGCGTCGCTGGTAATTGCGGATGGCCGAGGTGGTGCAGGTGCAGGCCCGCTCGGGGTCGCCATAGTACCCGCAGGGACAGGGATTCATGCTGGCCACGAGCATGAAGTTGGCGGGAAACGTGACCGTGCCCGTGGCCCGAGACAGGGTGACGATCTTATCCTCAATGGGCTGACGCAGCATCTCCAACATCTTGCTCCCGAATTCGGGCAGCTCATCCAGGAAGAGAACGCCGCGATGAGCAAGGCTGATCTCGCCGGGCCGGGGCCAGCGTCCGCCGCCAATGAGTCCCGCGTAGGAGATGGTGTGATGGGGCGCGCGAAAGGGCGGATGCTGGATCAGCGGACGTTCGGGCGTGAGCAGGTCGGCCACGGAATAGATACGCGTGACCTCCAGAGAGGCATCCTGGCTGAGGGGTGGCAGGATGGTGGGCAGGGTGCGGGCCATAAGGGTTTTTCCCGAGCCAGGTGGACCGGTCATGAGCACATTGTGCCCGCCCGCGGCCGCCACCTCCAACGCTCGCTTCACATGCTCCTGCCCCTTGACGTCGGCCAAGTCCGTGGTGAAGCCGGGCCGCGCCGCGGCTGCAGCTTCGTGGGACTGCGGCGGGATAGGGACGATCCCACGCAGGTGGTTGGCGAGATGGGTAAGATGGTCAACTGGGATGACCTCGATGCCGCGGATGAGCGCGGCCTCGGCCCCGTCCACCGCGGGCACATAGATGCGCTGGAATCCCTCGCGCCGAGCCAAATCGGTGATGGGCAGGATGCCGTTGACGTGGCGCAAACTGCCATCCAGGGCCAGTTCGCCGATGAACATGGCCTTATCCAGCTCCTCATGGGGGATCTGTTGGGTGGCTGCCAGCACGCCCACGGCCATGGGCAGGTCATAGACCGGGCCCCGTTTGGGCAGATCCGCGGGCGCCAGATTCACCGTATAGGAGCCCATCGGGAAGTTCATACCGCTGTTGCGCACCGCGGATCGCACCCGCACGCGGCTCTCCTGCACTGCGGTGTCGGGCAGGCCCACGATGATGAAGTGTCCCATGGAGCCGCCCCGCTTGTCCACTTCGATCTCGATCACGCGACCGTTCAGGCCGATGACCGCGGCGGAGAAGACCTTTGCCAGCATAGCATGTCGGAATGGAATGATGAAGGGTGGATGATAAAAAATCAAGGTTCGCAGGGCAATCGCCAATAAGCCCTTTAATCATGAACCCTCATGCGCTGCCCGCGCCAAGGAGGATGCGAGCTCCTTCACCCCCTCAACCGGATGATCGGACCCCGCTTGCTTGACCAGGGCGCTGCCCACGACCACACCATCGGCCAGTTCCGCTACGGCCCGGACCTGGTCGGGCGCGCCGATGCCGAAGCCCACGGCCAGAGGCAGGTCGGTGTGCGACCGCACCCGAGCTACGAAGTCCGCCAAGTGCGGCGGCAACGCATCCCGCGCGCCCGTAATCCCCGTAACGCTGACGAGATAGAGGAAGCCGGAGCTGTGCGCCGCGGCCAGAGCCTGGCGTTCGGACGTGCTGGTGGGGGCCACCAGGTGGATGACGGCCAGGCTGTATTCCGCGGCCAGGGCCTCCAGCTCACCCGCCTCATCGGGCGGCAGGTCGGGCACGATGAAGCCGTCCGCGCCCGCGGCCGCGGCGTCGGCCACATAGCGGGCCATGCCATAGGCCAGGATGGGGTTCACGTAGCCCATGAGGATGAGGGGAATGGTCACGCCCTCGGCCCGCAGCTTCCGCACCAGGGCGAACGCGTCCGCGGGCGCGACGCCCTGCGCCAAGGCCTGTTGGGTTGCGGCCTGGATGGTGGGGCCATCGGCCAGGGGGTCGGAGAAGGGCACGCCCACCTCGATCAGGTCCGCGCCCGCGTCGACCAGGGCGTGGAAGATGGCCGGGGAGAGGTCAGGGCTGGGATAGCCCACGGGCATATAGGGCATGAACGCGGCCTGGCCGCGGGCGTTCAGGCGGGCGAAGGTTTCACGAATGCGTTGGCGTCCGGGCATGGGGAAGGAATGGGATTAGGATTGGGATTGGGATCAAGTCCGTTGACCATTGACCATCAGCTATTTTTCAGGACGGCAGAGCGCGTCAAGGGCGGGGTTCGGGGGCGGGCCGGGGATGTCCACGCGGCGGTAGATGACCACGGGCGGCCTGTCATCCTGCAGGAACGTAGCCACGGGCGCATAGTTTTCCTGAGAGAACGTTGATTCATGCACCCGGCGGTTCATGCCCCAGGCGTCGAAGTTGCGGTTGCGGATATCATACTCGGGATGGAGGGATTTGAAAAGCCCGGCGTTGTCGCGGGCCCGGAGATAGGCCTCTGCGCCCGGCGTGACCAGCCCCAGCAGGTCGATGATCTGCCGAACGGAACCCCCTTCGGGCGTCCCTCGCAATTGCCACGCTGCCCACAAAAGGATGATCCCCAGGGTCAAAGGGATCAGCCAGAGATAGCCGCTACGCTTTTTCGACCTCAACTCACACGGGCTGCAACTGGGCTTCGCGGGCCAAACGGGCCTCCAGTCGCGCCCGCTCCAGATTGACTTCGGTCAAACGAGCCTCTAACTGCAACTTCGCATCCATGAACTCCAGCAGCCGAGCGTTTTGGATATCCGCCTCGGTCTGGAACGCCCGCGCAGCCTCGGTCATGACCGCTTTCCGCTCTGCAGCTGCCCGGGCCAACTTCGACTGCCCCTCCTGACTGAACTGCTGCACGTTCTCATCGGCCTCCTCGATAAGCGCCTCGAAATAACGCTGGCGGCGACGAAGCCGCTTAACGCCCTTCCCCAGCGTCTTCGTCATGTCCTCCACCACTTCCAGATATTCCTCCATCTGGCGACTATAGTCATCCAGGGTTTGCAAGTCGGTTTGGATTGGGGATCGGAAATCGA
>DUEQ01000526.1 GCA_011192085.1 Caldilineae bacterium | reverse complement strand
TCAATCTACATCAATCGCCTGTTGGGCAATGACGACTTCCTTCAAATCAAGGCCTTGGCTTTTTCAAAGGCCCTATTGGTCTCATCTCAGAGTGCTGCGGGCGTTGACGCTGCTGCTGAAAAACCTGGCCTAGCAGGCGATCCCGCTGGGCTTGTTCAGCCAGTTCTTTCCCAAACAGCTCGAAAAAGTACAGAACCGGTAGATCGCGCCGGCGCCACAGACGCTTTTGTTGGACAAAGTGATGGACGCTTTGAACGTGCATTCCGAAGCCTGTGGGACGCCCGCGGCCGAGGCTCCCTGGTGATGTCTACCTGGCCGCGAGCTTGAGCGCGCTGAATCGGAACCGCGAAGCGATTGACGCGCTGAAAAAAGCGTAAAGGATTCGACCTGATAGCGCCTCCCTGTACTACAACCTGGGAGTGCTATACAGGCAAACAGGTCAGCCCCGAGAAGCCAAAGCCTCTCTGAAAGCGGCCATGACATACGCCGAGACCGATGTGACGTTGCAAAATCGCGCAGACATAAAGCAACGAAACGCTCGGGAGCTGAAGGCCCTTGGGCGGTGAGGACATACGCCCAGGCGCTGCCCGCAATGATCCCTGTCATGCACGCGCTCTTTCTCTCCTCCTTCGGACCGTGCAAGCGGCAAACCCTCCCCCGTCGGCTGCTCCCCCTGGCCCGGGCTCTGGCCGCCCGCGGACACGAGGTGGGGCTGCTCATCCCGGCCTGGGATTGTCCGCAGTCCGAGGCCCGAGGTCAGAGGTCGGAGGTCGGAGGTCAGGTGGGGGAGGTGCGGGTGATTGTGCCGGAGTTGGGGCTGGGAGGAGGTGGCGTGTATCCGCAGCTTTTGGGACGGTTACAGCGCCAGATACGCGCGTTTGAGCCCGACATCCTCTTTGTGAGCAAAGGGTTGGGGTATGCCGGGCGGGCCGGGCGTTGGTGGATGAAACAGGGCGGTCAGATCGTGGTGGATGTGGATGATCTGGAACCCGCGTGGCATCGGGAAGCTGGTCGGAACCGGTTGGCAGCCTGGCTGCTGACGCGGCAGGAGGCCGCGCTCATCCGAGACGCGACCGGGGTCATCTTCGCTTCCCATTTCCTCCTGGCATATTACCGCCACATTAGAACGCAGCACCCGAAACGCCCCCTCGCCTCCTTGCCCTACTATCTCCCCAACGGCCTCATCCCCGCGGCCTCCCGCGCGCCGGTCGAGGCCAATCCCCCGCGCGCGCTCCTGCTCACGCGCGGGCATGATGTGGACGCGGGCGCGCTCGTCCAGGTGTGGACGCAGACGGTCGCGCGCGTCCCCCAGGCCGAATTGCTCATCGCGGGCGGATGGACGCCCCCCCAACCTCTGCCCCAAACCCGCGTTCTGGGCTGGCTCCCGCCCGACCGCTACACCCAAACCATCCGCTCAGCCGCGGTCTGCCTCTTCACGCCCACCAAAAAGCCCCTGGTCCAGGCCAAAAGCCCGGCCAGGGTGCTGGATTGTCTGGCGCAAGGCGTGCCCGTGCTCACGCTGGACGTGGGCGAATACGCCGCGCTGGTGCGCGAGGGGGGCGGGGAGCCCGCTCCGGACGAAGCAGAGCTCATCGCCCGGCTCCAGCAGCTATTGACGGCCCCCCAGGCCCGCGGACGCGCGGGGCAAGAGGCGTTTGCAGGGATAACCCCGTTGCACTGGGATCGTCGGGCCGCGAGCCTGGAGACCTGGTTGCTCCAGCTCAAGCCAGAGCCATCTCAGGCTCCTCTTCACCCGCGGCTTCGGTAAACGGCCCGAAGAGGACGCCGTTGGTGCGGGTATAGCTGGCGCCGCGCAGAAATGAAGATTAGAGAAAAGCCAACTTTCCGTGAGAATCCGTTAGAACCCTTGACGCAACCCCGCTGGCGCGCTCACCTCCTTTTTCGGGCCTTGGATCGCTCGTTACACCCGTTCTTGACCTTCAGCCAACCCAATGATAAAGTCCCCCTATTTCATTCTCCCCTCATCCAACCTCAGGAGGCATGCGATGACCAAAACCGCAGACGTTATCATCATTGGCGGCGGCGTGCATGGCGCCAGCCTGGCCTTTCATCTGGCCCAGCGCGGGGTGCAAGCTTTGGTGCTGGAAAAGCAATTCGTGGCCGCGGGCGCGACCGGGCGCTCCAGCGGCCTGGTGCGCATGCACTACGACTTGCGCCTGGAATCGGAGCTGGTGTGGCAATCCTTCCAGTATTTCCGCAACTGGGAGGAGATGGTCGGCGGGGATTGCAGCTTCGTGCGCACAGGCTTCTTGCGCTTCGTGCAGCCCGAATACGAAGACCATCTGCGGGCCAACGTGCGGGTGCAACAGGAGATCGGCATCCCCACCCTGTTGGTGACTCCAGACGACGTCAAACGCCTCGCGCCCTACATGATGACCGAGGATTTCAATGTGGCTGCATACGAACCTGAATCGGGCTACGCAGACCCGCCCGCCACGGCCATGAGCCTGATGAACGCGGCTCGAGAGCGGGGCGCGGGCCTGAAGACGGGCGTGCGCGTGGTCGATGTGCTCACCAGCCCTGATGGCAGCCGGGTGCTGGGGGTGAAGACCGCGGACGGAAGCGCATTCCACGCGGCCGCGGTGGTGAACGCGGCCGGGGCCTGGGCCGACCGCATCGGACGCATGGTGGGCCTGGACCTGCCCCTGACGACGTGGAGCCACGATGTCATGTTCATCCGCCGCCCCAAAGTCATTGGCCCCACCCATCCCACGGTCATCGACGACATCAACGAGATGTATTTCCGGCCCGAACAGGGTGGCCTCACCCTGGTGGGCCTGGAAAGCGACAACCCCCTAGGCGAGGACCCGGATAGCGACACGGACCACGCCCATCCCGGCTTTGTGGACCGGGCCGTGGATCACATCTGCCGCCGCATCCCCGTCATGGAGGAGGGCTCGTTGCACAGCGCGCACATGGGCTACGACGGCCTCTCCCACGACCAGCGAGCGATCCTGGGTCCAGCCGGGCCCGAAGGCTTCTGGCTGGATTGCGGCCACAGCGGCACAGGCTTCAAGATCGGCCCGGCGGTGGGCCTGTGCATGGCCGAGTGGATGATGGAGGGCGCGCCCCAGACCGTGGACATCCGCCCCTTCGCGCTCTCCCGCTTCGCCGAAGGCAAACTCCTGCGCGGGGAATACCCCTACGCCGACATCTGGCGTTAGCAGAAAGAGGGTAGAGGATGGACGAGAGCATCTCACGCCGCCATCCTCTACCCTCCATCCTCCTCTACGGGTGCGTTTCGATTTTGGGGCAATGCGTAACAGATCGTTCCAGGTGCGTCGCACCTCGGCAGATGCGACGCACCTTAATGCGATCCATTTCTGAAACGCCCCATCCCCTACTACTTGCGCTCCTCCCCCAGCATGGTCTCGATGGCCGCGACAAGCTGTTCCTTGGTGAGCGCGCCCATGGCCACGCCTGTCATCAGCCCCTGCTGATCGATTTTGTACGTCGTGGGCAGGCTGCGGATGCGGTATTTGCGCGCCACCTCGCTGGTGCGATCCCAGATGATGGGATAGGTGATGCCTTTCTCCTTGACGAAGCCCAACAGGTTGGCTTCGCTGTCGTTGACGCCCACGCCGATGATGACGACCTTCCCGTCATACGCCTCATACACCTCCTGAAACGCGGGCATCTCCATGCGGCAGGGCGGGCACCAGCTCCCCCAGAAGTTGAGGAGGACGATCCTGCCTCGATAGTCGCTCAGGGCTATGGGTTTGCCCGTTTGCAAATTGACCGCTGTGAAGTCGGGCGCGAGGTTTTCGGGCGTGGGGGAGGCGTTGGGATCGGGCGTGGGAGTGGGAGGCAGGGGCGTGGGGGTGTTGATGACCAGGGTGGGCGCTTGGGTGACCGCGACGGCCTGGGTCGGTTGTGGGGCCGCATTGGTTTGGCCACACGCTGTCAGGATCGGGGCCAGGATAAGTAAAGTCAGGAGAAGAAAAAGATTCTTGGATGGCATAAAGCAACCCTCGCGGAGGAATGGGGATGGCTGGGAGAATGCAGGATGCAGAAATCGGGTCAGGCAATACAACGCGCGCTGCATTCATTCGGAGCCCGCGAGCGAGGGCGTCGGCAGCGCTTGTTTGTCCGTTGAGGACAACACGCGCCGACGAAGAGGGCCTGAGAAGGGAGGGGCGGTTTCAGTCCCATGTGCGTTGATCGAGCATGACGGGCGCGCCCTCGGGGATGGCGTCCGCGGCCACAAAGTGGACCTCATCGACGCGCACGCGACACACCTGACGGATCCATTCGCCGATCTGCGCCCGAGCCGCACGCTCATCCCCCACCGGTTCTGCGGGGACGATGTGGACGACGAACTGGTCCCGCAGGTCGGGTCGGGTAATGACAGCCTGGAGAGCCTGGAAGGGCAACACCTGGCCTACGGCGAAGCGAAGCTGGTTGGGATGGACGAACATGCCCCGCACCTTCACAGCCTCGCCGCTGCGTCCCACCAGGGTGATGGTGCGATCGGTCTGCTGGCTTTCGCCCGGCGCAGGGTCATTGTAGATAGCCATATCGCCCGTGCCGAAGCGGATGAGGGGATAGGCCCGGTTGAAGTTCGTGACCACGATCTCACCCGCCTCGCCAGGCCCCACCTGCTTGCCCGTATCGGGCGCGACCACCTGGATGATGGGCGCAGGCAGGAGACGCATGGCCATACCGCCCTCGGTGTTGATGGCCAGGAAACCCAGCTCCGCGGTGGCGTAGGCGTTGCCCACCTGCACGCCATACCGCTCCTCCAGCTCCTGCCGCAGGCTGGCGGGCAGGGGCTCCGCGGTGACCAGGGCCTTGTTCAGCTTGAAATCGGCCCAATCCATGCCCATCTCCTCGGCCTTCTTGATGAGCTTCATCAGGAAGCTGGGCGTGCCCACATACCCCGTCACCCCCAGCTCCTTCATCATGGTCACCTGCAAGTCGCTGTTGCCCACGCCGCCGGGGATGACGGTGCAACCCATCTCCACCAGGGCTTCGTCCAGCATGAGGCCCGCGGGCACGAGATGATAGGAGAGGGTGTTGAGGACCACATCGCCCGCCTCGAAGCCGCTACGGCGCAGGGCCTCCTGCACCATGGGGGTGTGCGTGGGGTCGAAGCCGCTGGGATCGGGCTCGTAGAGGGGACCGGGCGAGAAGAAAAGATGTTTGACTTCGGAGACGGGGACGGCGAGAAGGCCGCCAAAGGGAGGATTTTGGCGCTGGAGCTCGACCACAGCGTCCTTGGAGAGCACAGGCAGTTTGTCCAGATCAGCGATGGTCTGGATATCGTCGGGGGTCAGGCCCGCATCGTCGAAGCGTTGGCGTACCGCGGGCGCATGGTCATAAGCGTGCCGGAGGATGTCGTGCAGGCGGTCTTCGAGAGTCATGGCGGTCGCTCCTGAATGCGAAAACGAAAGTGGAAGGGATATGCCAGACATCAGTTTACTGTATTTTTTCGCGCCCCGTCAACATGAAAAGGATAAGCCGAGGGTTCGTCCAGCGCCAGGATGTCGTGGCGCATGGCGAGCGCGGTGGCGATGGCGATGCGTTTCTTCTCGCCCATGCTGAGGTGCTAGGAAAGCCGTCGGGGATATGCAATTGGGGGAAGGACAGGGCTACGGAAGCCATGCGCGAGCGCTCCTTACCAGAAGTGAGGAGGAAATAGCGCCAGGCGGAGGGCGTTGAGAGGGCGCAGGTTCCTGGTTCCCAGGCCCACGCCTCGGGCCAGCAGAGCCTCTTCGTCCAGGGGTTGACGGCAGGACCACAGGGGATGGAGGGCCGCGAGGATGGCCGCCCCCGTGGGGGTGAGCAATTCCACATCCACAGGACCGGCCACATGGGGGATGCGATGGCGCTTCAGGATGGCCGCGGTGGCCGGTGCGGGCGCGGGGAGCGCGCCATGGCTGAAGTGGATGACGCCCCCGCCCACGGCCACAGGCGTAAAACAGCGGACCCCTTGCATATCCACGCGCAGATATTGCAGGCCCACCGCCGCGCCCACCACATCGAGCAAAATGTCCTGGGCCTCGTGCAGCACAGCCTCTTCGCCCGCATGGCTGTGGGGAACGCCCCGTTTGTGCAGGGCCAGGTGATCGCTGTCCGCCAACCAGCCATCATCCCCCACGCCAGTTTGGTCCAGCGAGCGCACATGGGGCTTGATATCGATGATAGGCGTGCCGTCGAAGAGGTCCAGCGGGCCTGTGAGCAGCCGAGCCCCCTCCACGCCCCGCACGTCGGTCAGGGTCAGGCCGATGGGATTGGGGCGGTTGGGCGAGCGGCTGGCGAACAATCCCACGCGCCTTCGCTCCCCCTCCTGCCAGGGGGGCGTCACCTGCAAAGCGTAGCCCGCGCTGTGATGCAGCCAGGAGAGGATGAAGACGTGGGAGAACGCGTCGATGTCTTGCAGGCCTGCGGCGAATTCAGGGTAGAGTTCGATGAAAAACTCGCCCTCCGCATCCGCCTGGGGTTGATGAGGGGCTTCGTCTGGGTGAGGATGGCCATGATGCGCATCCTCGTTGTGATGATGGTGATGGTAGGGCGTGCGGGCGACGCCGATGGCCTGGACGTGCATCATCCCGAAACCCAGACGCCCGCTGCTGTGAGCCTCGCGCTCCGCTGTGATGAGGATCTCCAATGCGCGGCGGGCGAAATCCGCATAGGGTTTGTCCAACCCCTCTGCCGCGATGGCCTGCGCCAGCAGCGTCCGGGCCTGGGATTCGGGCAAGCCGCCCGCATTGGCAGCGAGGTGGATCTTCAGGCGATGGGCCTCACCCTCGGGCGTGGGCAGCGTCTCCTGAACGATGGCGGCATCGCCGAGCATGCGTGCGACGCGGGTCATGGCCCCCAGCAGCAGGTCTTCGGGCGCGCCTAGCCCGATGAGCGCGGCGGAGAACATATCGCCGGCGACTCCCATGGCTGGGTCGATGAGCAGTTTTGGATGCATTGGCGAGGAGTCTGAATGGATTTGGAGGGTGACGCGGCTGTCGCGTGCAACTTTTGGCAGGGAAGGCGCGTCAAAAGGAAAGCGGCGAGGGCGGTCACGTACTTTCGTCGCCACTGAAAAGCCATTATAATCGGAAAGTGACCGAGCCAGCAATCCCCACATCCGACATCGAGGTGAACAATGACGCTGAAACTGCTACTGCTTCAGGCCCGCCAGGCCACGGACCCCGCCCGTCACGAAGAGCGGGTTTCTTTTGCCAAACGGTTAGGCGCGCCCCTGAGCGCCATCGTCGCCCACGATCTGCTCCAGGGGCCGCCGTCGCTGGAGAAGGTGCGGGCGCATAGGGCGATGCTCATCGGCGGTTCGGGTGAGTTCGACGTCTCCAAGCGCAATCTCCCCCACTTCGACGCGACGCTCCAGCGCCTGCGGGAGATCGTCGATCTGGGATTGCCCATGTTCGCTTCCTGTTTCGGATTTCAGCTCCTGGTGCAGGCGTTGGGCGGCGAGATCGTCAACGATCCCGAAACCGCGGAGATCGGGACGTTTCCCATCCACCTCACCGAGGAGGCGAAAAAGGATGAGCTGTTCAGCATCCTGCCCGATACGTTTCTGGCGCAACTGGGGCACAAAGAGCGAGCAGAGAGCATGCCTCCGGGCGTGATCACCCTGGCATACAGCGACAAAGTCGCGCACGAGGCGATGCGCATCCCTGGCAAACCCATCTGGGCCACCCAATTCCATCCCGAGCTCGACCTGGAAGACCATCTCGTACGATTCCGGCGCTACCTACACATCTACGCGCATCTGTTCAGCGAAGAGCAGATCGAGGCGATGCTGGCTTCCTTCAAGCCCAGCCCGGAGGCGGAGAAGCTCCTGCCCCGCTTCATGGCGATCGTCTGCGCGCCGCATGAGGTGGCGGTATGCTGGGACTAAACTCCCATCTGGTTAATTCCCCCAACACATGCATCCCCAATGCATAGAGGACGTCGTAGGGATCGCCTGCCAGCTCGAAGACCTGGGCGAAGGCGGGCTCGGTTTTCTCTCCAGCCCGTTTCAACGCCCGCACCGCCTCCCTCGCTCCCTCGCCGCCCAGGTCCAGCAGATAGGCCTCGGCCACCATGTGCACCCAGGCCCGCTGCCGTTGGACGGGCGTGGACGATCCATACACCTGGATGAGGAAGCCCCCGCGCTCGAACTCGCAGACCAGCACGGGATGACCATAGCGGGTCTTATGGGCGATCTGGAAGCTGGGATGATGGCCATAGTGCGTCTCCAGCAGCTGGGCCAGGGCGTCCAGATCATCGGCCTGGCAGATGATGTCGAGATCGCTGCCGGGGATGTCGACGTCGATGGGGATCGTGCCGGTCAGCCGGGCGTGGAAGGGCGCGAGGATATCGAGGATGGCCAGCTCGGTGAGAACGCGCCATGCGGCCCYTTGGYTGGCCGAGCCCTGCTGGAGCSGGGSGAGCTCAAARCGACTCAGGTCCATCTTGCCCCACGCGCGCTCGCCACGCCCACAGCGCATCCCCCAACGTCCGCTCCTCCTCSGCTACCGCGGCCAGTGCATCGTAGGGGCTGAGGAGCTGACCGTGGACGTAGAACTTGTGGTGGAGGATCGCCCCCGCGAAATCCTCCAGATTCCACATGGTCTCCTCCCGCTGCTGGTACAGCTCCCGCATCAGGTGATCCCAATCCCATCCCCAACGCATGAGCACGGCCTTGCGATCCAGCTCCGCCCGGGGCAACGCTGGCGCGAAGGGATGGCCATGGAGCATGGATTGAGCCAGGGTCAGGGCCCGGTTCTCCGCTTCGATGCGGATGGCCATGTGCTGCGCCACGGAGTAACGCCCCACGGCCGCGGGCGCCTGGAGCAGGGATTCAGGCAAGCCTACAACCGCGGCGAGCATGTGAGCCCGGGTTTGACGCAGGAGTTGGCGAAGTTGGGCGATGGCCATGCTAATGGACAGGCAGGGTGATCTTCAGCGCGGGATCGCCGAAGAGAATGTACGCGTCGATGACTTCCTGATAGCGGGAAGAGCCTTGGGGGGCGTTTTCGTCCACATAGAGTTTGGCCGAACGGGTCACCTCGCCCAGGGTGGGCAGGCGGTCATGAAACATGGCCAGGAAGAAGCCTTTTTCCAGCATCTGGTGGGGGTTGACCAGCCCCAGGCTGGTGGCGGACCAGCTGGCGATGGAGCCGCCCGCGGCCAGGACGTTGGCTTCAGCAAAGGATTTTACCCCCTGCTGAGATTCGTGGAAAAATCCATCGACGCAGGACATGGCCAGGGTGATGGGCCACTGGCCCTGGGTGTGCAGGGCGGCCAGCGCGGTTTGATCCAGAAGGCGCTCCTCGGCCCAATAACGCTTGGTGGCGTGACCGATGTAATTGAGGAGAAGCGCGCCCGATCCTTCCAGCGTGTTCACGATCTCGTCCCGACACTCATCCGCGACGTCAGGGTTGTCGCGATCACAGGTTTCGCCCAGATAGACCTTGATAGGATCGTAGGAGGTAGGCAGGAATTTGATGGTGTTGGCTGGGGGATCGGCGTAGCCATCGGCCAATTCGTCGGAGAGAGCGTAGAAATCGCCTCCGCCCCCTTCCAGATCGTCGGCCACGAAGAGCACGTGACGGCGCCAGTCGCCGGACGCGGCCTGGGTTTCGTAGGCGATGGTCTTGTTCACCATGCGCTGCGCCTCGGCCTGGGTGTTGACGGGGAAGCGCCCGATGGCCATGTCGGGAAGATGGTCATCCCCTACGACGGTGACGTAGCGGTTGTCGGCGGCCACTTCGCCCAGGAATTTGTCGACATGGGTAAGGAAGGGGGGGATGAAGGTGGGGGCGCTGTCGCCGAGGTAATGGCGCATGTCATAGGCGCCATCCCCCATGAGCAAGACGAAGCGGGGCGCGGGGGACGGCCAGTGGGCGTAGGCGTAGGCCAAAAAGTCGCGGATGGCCTCAGAGGACATAAGGCCGCCATTGAATTCGTCATAGATATCCTGCACATCGACCAGCGCCACCCGCAGCCCCTGCCCCGCGCGATAGTTGGCCAGGGTTTGGGCCTGGGACCAGAAGTCGCGGTGGGTGATGAGGATGTAATCTGCGCCCTGAGCATGCTCTGTGAGATGGGAGGGAACGTCGGGCAGGATCTGCTTCGGCGTCAGGAATTGGCCGCGGTCGAGGACGAGATAGCGCCGCGGGGAGGAGCCAGAATCGCCAAATTCCAGGATCTCGGCCCTGCGCCGTTCGATTCCGCCGAAGGGGGCGATTGCGCCCTGGGTCTGCATCATGGGCAGGTAATTGGTGAAGGGCAGGTTGGGTTCGATGGAGGCGCCCAACAACGCCACCCGAGCAGGGTGGGTGATGTCGAAAATGCTGGCGTCGGAGGGGGTTAAGCCCTCGATGCGGTAGGTCCATGCGCCCGCGGGCGATTCGAACGTCAGATGCCCATCCCGTGCGACCAGGCGTCGGGGGTATTCGATCTGCACCCAGTCGATGTAGATCATGTCGAAAACTTGATCGGGCGTGTCGTTGAGAAGGACGAGCTGGACCTGATTGTCGCCTTCCTTCAGGGCGCGGGCGGGGATGGGCGCGTCCACCTGGTGAAGGGTGCGGTCCTCCCAGCTTCCGTCATAGATCAGGACGTTGTTGACGAGGATGCGCAGATGATGCACACCGGTGACGTTGCCAGCGAAAAGGCCCGTGAGATGGCCATCCTGCTCAGGGGCCAGGGCGTCCAACGCCAAGGTGATGATCCGCTGTTTGGGGTTGTTCTGGCCCGCGGCCTGGATGGAGGGGCCATACCAATGGTCATGCTTCTCGTTCAGGGGAAGGTTGGAGATGTAGATGTAGTTTTCGTGGTAACGGGCCTGGGCGGCGGCGTGCGTGAGGAGGGCGCCTTGCGGCTGATCGTCGCGCTCAGTCATGCGCAAGCCAGTAGCGTGGCCGTAGGTGAGCCAGTAGACGTTGGTGTCGGTGTAGCGGGTGTCGGCGGCCTCGCCATAAAAGATGATGGCGTCGCCCCGGTCAAATTGGCCATCCTGCTCACCCTCGACCAGGATGGCGATCTCCTGCGCCTGGTTGAAGAGCTGCAAGGTGCGGGGATCGAGGGCGTCGAGGGGGAGACCGGCTGAGGCTAGATCATCGTAAGTGAGACGGTAGACGCCCGTTTCATCCACGAGGATTTTGAACGCGGGCTCGGGGGGCGGCCAGTGGGAGCCGGGATCGGCCAGGGCGGGCGCGGGGGAACCCAGCAAGCCTGCGGTGATCATGGCGAGGCTCAACAACATCATGAGAAGGAGGCGAGGGTGACGGATCATGGACATGGCAGCGAGGGAAAGTGGGGTGGTGGAAAACGGTGGAGTTAATTTGCTTGATGAGCCCGGGTTATTGGCCGGGGACGAGGGAGAAGTTGAACGCACCGTGATGCACGCTGTCCCGATAGTTGTTCATCTCATCGCGGGCGCGAATCACGTAATAGTAGCTGTGATTCGGGTCGCCCAAGGCATTGGGGTCGGGATCGATCCAGGGCGAGGTGACGTCGGTGGCGTAAGGCGCGCCGGTGGGGATGAAGTAAGGGTCATCTACGGCGCGATAGATGTCGTATTGGGTGGCGCCGCTCACCGGGGCCCAGGAGAGCTGGGTGGAGCCGCCTTGCCTGGCGATGGAGGAGTTGGCGTCGCCAAGAGGGGAGGTGGCGCTCGTCTTGATCTTCAGGGCGGGATCGCCCAGGAAGAGGAAACCTTCGAGTTCGGTGGTGTAGCCGCCGCGGTCGAAGGCGTATTTTTCACCCTCGACCAGGGCGCGACCAGCCTGCTGGATGCCTTGATTGAACAGGGCCAGGAAGAAGCCTTTGGCCACGTATTGGTGGCCGTAAGGGTAGCCAAGATAGGAGGAGGTGACCGCGCCGACAAGGCCGGATCCCGCCTTGCGCACGCCGACCTCGCTCACGGCGGAGTCCACGGGATCCAGGAAATAGCCCTCGTCGCAGCCCTGATTCAGGGTGACAGGCATCTTGCAGTAATCGGTATTGGTGAGGTCATTGGCCACCAGGTTTTCGGTCCAGATCTTCTCGGAGGCCCAATAGTTGCGGGTGGCGTGCCCGGTGTAGCTGACCAGGAGGGTATTGTTCCCATTAATCCAATCGACGATCTGCTGATAGCATTCCTCTCCGCTTGCGGCATCGCCATCAGGCGAGTAGTTGCAGTCCTTGCCCAGGTATTTTTTCACGGGAACGTAGGGATCGGGCACATATTTGAGGGTGTTGTCGGGGGGATCGTCATAGCCGTCGGCCAATTCATCGGCCAGGTCCCAATACAAGCTGCTGGCTTCGTCGTCGGCCACGAAGAGCACATATTGGGGCATGGGATCGCAAGTAGCATTCTCATAGCCGATGGTTTTGTCGACCATGTTCTGGGCTTCTTGCGGGGTGTTGACCGGGAAGCGGCCCAGGTACATATCGGGCAAGAGGTCGCCATAGGTGGGATCGCTCTCCAGGGCGACGAAGCGGTTCTCCGATGCGGTCTCGCCGGTGACATTGCCCACCACTTGCAGGAAGACGGGGATAAAGGTGGGGGCGCCGTTGCCGCTATAGTTGCGCATGTCGTAGGTGCCATCCCCCATGAGGAGGACATATGTGGGCCGCACCGCCCAATGATAGTACGCGTAGCTGAGGAAGTCGCGAATGGCCTCGGCCGACATCATGCCGCCGTTGAACTGATCGTACACGCGTTGCACATCCACGAGGGCGACATGATATTCAGACGATCGATGCTGGGCCAATTGTTCCGCCTGACTCCAGAAATCGCGATGGGTGATGAGGATATAATCGGCGTTCAAGGATGTATCCAGCAAGTCGTTAGGAGCATAGGCCGACGAGGGATAGTTTACGGCCTCTATGCGGGCGGGCGCAAGCCAGGCGTTGGGCGTTATCGTGAGCAGCCGCAAAGCGTCGCTGTCGAAGGCGATGGCATAGGGTCCCGTGCCCGTCACCACTCCCTGGTCGATGCGTTTCACGTTGGTGATGTCGCTAACATCATAGGGCGTGATGTCGCTGTTGCTGAATCCATCGATGACCACTTGCTGGAGGTTTCCCTCGGGATTGACGCTTACCAATGCATCATGCTCCGCCACAAAGGTGTCGTAGTAAGTCACTTCCACCCAGTTGACGTACACCTGGTCCACGCTCCCGCCCGAATTGGGATCGTTAGTGATCTCGACCGTGATGGTGTTGATCCCCTCCTGGAAGAAGGATTGAGGCGCCTGCGCGGTGGCGATAAAGAGGGTGTCGCCCACCCAGTCACCTTTGTTGTCATACACCCGGTTGCCGTTGACGTAGAGGGTCAGTTGATGGACCTTATCCTTACCGATGGTGCTGACGAGTTTGACGGTGAGCGTGCCCGTCATGTTGTCGGTGGCGATGTTGTGGGCGATGAAGGTGTAATCGCGTGAGGCGCTGCCCGAGCCGAAGGCTTCGATCTTCTGCCAGTACCAGTGATCCTCCTCGTTTGGCGGGTTGTTGGGCAGGTAGGCGTAGTTTTTCTCAAGATGGACCTTGTGAGGGAAGCGCTGCGCCTGCGGGCTGGCGGGCGCGCCATTCACGACAGCCATCCGTTTGCCGTTGAGGCCGCCATAACTCAACCAGTAGACCGCATCGCCCGTGTAATCGTTGTTGAAATAGAGCCCGTCGTAAAACAGATCATCCAGATTGCGGCCATAAAACAGGATGGCGTCGCCCGGGTCGAAACGGCCATCCATCTCCCCCAGCACCTGGATGGCCATCTCTTCTCCCCGCCAAAACATGCGAAAGGTGCGCGGGTCCAGGGAATCGACTGGCAGCCCCGCGCTGTTCAGCGCGTCGTAATCCAGCGCGTAGAGACCTTCGGGCTGGCTGGCGTCGATGATGACCCGATACCCCGGCTCGGGGGGCGTCCAGGCGACATTGGCGGCGCGGGCGGATTCGGTCAGCCGCGGGGGTGAGGCGACCGCGGCCACGGGAGAGTTGAACGCGCTGAAGATGGCAATCATGAACAGCGCTTCCAGGATGAGGAGAATGACGAACAGGGTGTGGGGAACTATTCGTTGTGGCATAAGCGTTTACCTCGCGCAGTTGGAAGCAGGCCTTGACGTCAGTAAACGTAAGTTGGCTCCCCGGCATGTTGAATGACCTCTGGAGGAGGAGATGCGCTCCCTTGAAAACCAACAAAATCTACATTTTGAAGCCCAGAGAGCCATGTGTGGAGTGCATGGCAACGCGATCTCTTAAGTTGCACATGCTCACCGTCGCATCCTTCCATCGCCTGGCCCACGGCCACGGCGTGCATCTTCGTTGCAAGCGTTGATGTGACGACGGCTGGGATAGCGGCTTCACGCGATCGATCGTCCCGTCGACGGGCGATCCCAGAAGGGCACCAAGCTTAGCGATCCCTGGCGGTTCTGACAACGTCGCGTGGTTTATTATCCTTCCTGACGAGCCGCGGCGCGTGAAGCCCTCCGTAAAAATAGGACTCGGCTAGAAGGAGGTTCGGATGAGACCACAC
>DUEQ01000525.1 GCA_011192085.1 Caldilineae bacterium | reverse complement strand
CGATGTACTTGATGCTGTCTTCGGGCAGCCCCAGCTCCTGCGCAGCCAGCTTCACGCCTTCCCAAGCCGACTGGTTGAAGCTGCGATCATTGATCCGCCCCACATCGGTGACGAGACCGATCTTGAAGCCCTCGGGCGCGGGCTTCTCTTCCTCAGGGGCCTCCGTGGCCTTTTCCATGGGCGCTTCCGTTGCCGCGGGCTTCTCCTCCGCGGGCGCCTGGGTGGGCGTCGCCTTACCGCCACAGGCGCTGAGCGCAACGACGCTCACCACCAACAGGGCGAGCAAAACAAACAACATTGACTTACGCATAGGTTTTCTCCTCCGAAAAGCGTTCGAAAATGGGTTGAAAGGATTTCATATTGATGTTGGTCAAGTCGCAAGTGGCAGGTGCG
Source organism: Caldilineae bacterium (assembly GCA_011192085.1). GTDB lineage: Bacteria > Chloroflexota > Anaerolineae > J102 > J102 > M2005. The sequence goes on along the minus strand of DUEQ01000525.1, from coordinate 14,466 downwards.
CTGTGCAAGCTGACTTGGCGCCTGCGACATGCTACTTGTAAACCGGGGATACGGCCAATCTGGCGCGGATAGCCGACTTCCTAATACGTAATGCGTGATGCGCAATGACTTGACGTTTGACGTTTTACGCATTACGCGGCGATTGTAGCCTCGGCCAACCTTGCCGCCGAAACCTTTTCGCTAGCGATGCCAAAGCTATTTTTCCAGCACAGTATAAAAGAAGACCGGGGGAAAATGCAATATCATCACGATGATGATATGGCGACGCGCATGGCCCGGAGATAGGCGTCTGCGACCGCGTCGGGGTGATAGCGCCGCCGGGCGAGCTGGGCCGCGCGTGCGCCCATCGCCAAGGCCTCATAGGGATCCGCCAGCAGCCGAGCCAGGGCCGCGGCCGCGGCGTCGGGGTCCCCCGCGTCGACGAGATAGCCCGTGCGACCATCCTCCGCCATGCCCGGCAGCGCGCCCACGCGGGTCGCCACCACGGGCCTGCCCGCGGCCATGGCTTCGCTCACGATCATGGGCGCGTGCTCCTGGTTGGAGGTCAGCGCCAGGGCCAGGGAAGCGTCCAGCAGGGCTTTCACCTCGGCCTGGCTCACCGGCCCGCGAAATGCAACAGCCTCGCCCAGGGGCGCCGCCAGGGCGCGCACTCGCGCGGCATAGACGGGATCGCTCTCCCGGCCTACAATGACCAGCCGCAGACGCGGGAAACGGAGACGTAGTATGGCGATGGCTCGGATGGCCGTATCGATGCCCTTGACCGGGGTCAAGTTCCCCACCAGAAGGAGCTGATGGGGATCGGGAGGCGGGGCGGGTTGGAAGAAGATGGGCGAGACGGGGTTGTCGATGCGATGAAAGACCGCGCGGGTGCGGGAGCGATAGCGGGCGATGACCATGTCGGAGATGGCCACGAGATGCCGGGCGCGGCGCAGGGTTGCCCGCTCCTGCCAGGCCTCCAGGAGCATGGCCGATCGAGTCAAGAGCCCCTTTCGCTTCCAAAATTCGTCGCCCGGAAAGCCGTGAATGGTGTGGAGGGTGGGCAGGCCCATCTTCAGCGCGGCCGCGGCGTATTCGGGCTGATGTGTGGAGACCACATCCGGCTGGAGCTCGGTCAGCAGCGGGCGCAGCAGGGCGGCGGTGCGCAGCATGTTGGGAATGATACGCCCCTCGCGAGCGGGCAGATTGTGCTCCGTCCATCCATCCCGCTGAAACGTCCCCGCCGGCGTCCCGCGACGGTGCTGAATGAGATGCAGTTCGATCCCCTCCCGCCGGGCCAGGGCGTCCCGCAGATTGGCAATGACGCTCTGCACCCCGCCGGTCGGGGGGGCCTCTACTGGAAAATGGCCGAGGATGGCGATGCGCATGGCGGTCGTGCAGTCGGTTGGTCGTGCAGTCGTCTAGCCGCGTGGACGCCTTTTCACTCCCCAATCTCCACTCCCCAATCTCCAAGCTTCACCCGTTCATACACAGTCAGGGTGGCGTCGAGGACCGCGTCCAGACGATAGGGTTGGGCCGCCAGGCGGGTGCGCTGACTCCAGACATTCACCTTCTCCCCATCGGAAAGCGCCTGAGCCAGGGCGTCGGCCAGAGCCTCTGCGTCCTCGGACGGGACCAGCAAGCCATCCACCGCATCGCGCACCATCCAGGGCACGCCGCCCACGCGGGTGGCGATGACCGGGCATCCCGCGGCGAAGGCCTCGGCGATGGCCACGGGCGCGGTCTCCTGGCGGGAGGGCAGGACCGTAACCCAGGCCCGACGGTATTCCTCCAGCAACGCCGCTCGATTCAGATTTCCCAGAAAATGCACCCGATGGCGGATCCCCGCCTTCTCGGCCAATTCCTGGCAGCGTTCTACAAATTCGGACAAGGAATCCTTTTCCCCGGCAATGCGCAATTGGGCCTGGGGAACGTCATCGGCGATAGCAGCAAAGGCCTGAATGATGATATCCGTTCCCTTGCGTGGAATAACCCGCGCCGGGGTGAAAAGACGGCCCCGCTCCGGGACGCGCGTCACCTCGAAGAAAGCGTCATCTACGGGATTGGGGATGTCGAACCAGGTGATGTGGCCGTAGTGGGCGAAGGCCTGACGGATGTAGGGGTTGATGGCGATGGCGTAGCGCGTCCGTTTCAGCACGTTCCTTTCCAGATAGGCGTCGTAGCGCCAGGCCAGCCTCGCCTTGATCCCCCGCGCCCGGCTGCGGCGGGCCTCCTCATAAGCGACGCCGTGGGCGGTGATGAGCGCGGGCCAAGGCCCGTCTAAGGCCGCGGCCGCGTAGTAGACCGTGCCATGGGCGTGGATGAGGGTGGGGCGAAAGTCGCGGGCCGCGGCCAACAGCTTGCTGCGGATGGCGCGATGGCCTCGCGCCCGAGGCAGACGCGGGATGCCCCGACGATAGACGCGCACCTCCCCATCCCATTCATCCCTGTCTTCGCCGCCCGCGAGCGCGGACGCCACCCCCACCGTCACGCCTCGGCGGGCCAGCCCCTGAGCCAGGGCGCGCACCACAGCCATGACCCCGCCCGAGATGGGCTGACCAGGGAGGGGATAGGGGCCGAAGAGGAGGACGCGCATGGGATTAACGGCGGCTCAGGCTGCGTTCGATGATCTCCAACGCAAAGGCCAGGAACAACGCCAGCAACAGGCTGCCGAGCACGCCCACCAACATGAATTGCAGGAGATGTTTGGGCGAGGGCGAGGTCGGCGTTCGCGCTGGAGTCACCACCTTCAGATACCCCACGGTGCTCCCCTGGATCACTTTCAAATTCGCCTCGTTGGCCTTGTCCACCAGGAAATCGTACGTTCCTTGGGCCTCATTCAACCTGTTGAGCAGCGCCTGATATTGCTCCTGCAACCCCAGCAGGAAGATGATCTCCTGCTGCCGTTGGTTGAGCATGCGGTTGTAATCTTTGATGGCTGCACGATGGCCCGCAGCCAGAGCGCGCTGTTCCTGAGCCAGGCTTTCTTGCTGTTCCGCCAACGCAGTCAGGGCCTCGATTCGCTGCAGAGTGAAGGTCGCGTTGCTGGGAAGCGCCCTTGCGGCGGTATCGGTGATGACGACAGTATCGGTGATGACGTCGGTGTCGGTGATGCGCGTTGAGGCGGCGAGAGTCGCCTGCAGTGCGGCGGCCTTGGCCCGATTCTGCTGGGCCAGCGCGTCATATTCCGCGGCCAATGCATCGGCCCGCGCGACCTGAGACTGCAACCGGTCCCGCTCCGCGATCAACTGGCGGCGCATGCCCTCGGCCGCGGCGATCTCATCGGGCAGCCGGCTCACCTCATGCTCCAGTTGAAACCTCTGCAAGGCGAGCTGGGCCTCGGCCAGGACCTGCTCCTGTTGAGTCACCTGTTCGTTCAGGAATCGCTGGGTGACCTCAGCCGGGTTCACCCGGATCTTGCGAAAATAGTCGATGGCGTTTTGGGTGTGGACTTCCACCACCTGCCGGGCAAGCTCGGGGTCGGACATGCGCGCAGAGACGGTGATGAAGTCGGAGAAATGCTTGGTGTCGATGCGCTTGAGGAGATCGTCGGCCGACATGTTCAGATTCAGGTCGGCGATGGTCTTCCAGGCCACTGAGGACAGGCGAATGACGTCGTAGAAGTCATCGTGCACCGATTGAATCTGCTGTTCGGTGGTGAGGACAGGCGTGCGGGAGAAAAGGGTGACCAGTTGCGCGTCGCTGGGAATGATCTGCAAGCGCTCGTAGGCCTCATATTCGGGCTCGGCCGCGCTATCGATGGCCCAAATGGCGACCAAGGTGACCAGGGGTAGCAGCAGGAAGAGCCACCACCACCGCATGATGATTTTCAGATAGCTGGAAACCGTGCTTTCAGGAAATTCGTTCATGGACATCTTCGCTCAGGTGAGATAACCCTGGATAATACTGGAGAGAATCTCCACGCGTTGGCTCCAGGTGTTCCGCCGGGCCAGGGCCTGGCGGCGACGGGCGTCCTCAGGCGCGTCCTGACGCAGGATCTGTTCAATCATCGACGCAAACGCGGCCCTATTATCGACGATCTGAACGACATCGCGGAAATCTTGCACCGCGGGAATGGCTGTGGAGACAATGGGACGCCCGGCGGCCAGATACTCGTAGAGTTTAAGGGGGCTGATGTTCTCCGTCCACAGGTTGTGGGCGTAAGGCATCAGGCAGACATCGAAGCTGTGCATATAGGCGGGCAGATCGTCGATAGATTTCCGTCCGAGCAGGTGCACGTTGGGCAACGCCCGCAGGGCGTCCAGCGCCTGAGGCCGTTTGAGCAGGTTGGGGCCAACCAGCACCAGATTCCAATCGGGACGCTCTCGAGCCAGGGCTTCCAGCAGCGCCAGATCGAGTTTTTCGTTGATGGCGCCCGCGTAGCCGACGCGGGGCCGGGGAATGGCAGCGATGTCGGCCGGGGTTTGGCGGGGCGGACGGGCGAAGTGATGGTAATCGACGCCGTTGGGGACGAGATAGATGTTGGGATTCCATGCCCGTTTGCTTTCCAGCAGCGTGGGCGAGGTGACGAAGATGAGATCGACCCGCTGCACGAGGTCGCGTTCCATAGCCCGTATCCGCTGCGCCCGCGCCCTGGCCTGGGGATCAAGCTCCTCCAGCGCGTAGCCCGCGTATTCGTCCACCGCGTGGTAGATGACGAGCTTCTCATCCAGATGCCCGATCATCTCCCCCAGATCATATCGAAAGACCCAGAGGATGGGGCGTTTCATCCCCAGGCGGGACATGATCCCCCGCAGATGGCGCTTACGCAGGGCGAAAGTCATCTCCCGCAGGGGCCATCGACCCGAGATGGGGTAGCGGCTGGGGCTGCGATACACCCACAGATTGTCCATGGGCGAGAAGAGCGTCTCCTCCCTTAAGGCCTGCGCGCCCTGTTGTTTGGCCGCTGTCAGGACCGGACGCAGATAGGGCGCGGGTTCGATGAAGAGCACCCGGTTGCGTCGGGCCAGCCGGGTCATAATCTGGTGACGGTTGCGCCACAGGCCATGCCAGCTCGAATCTGGCGCGAAGCAGAGGATGTCCTGGTGGGAGAGCATGATGGCGGGAGCGAATAGGCGAATGGGCGGAGGAGCGAAAGAGAGAGGCCCAAATTAATTTCGAAACAGTTCGCGATAGACGCGGGCGTGCTGAGCGCCGAGGGTGCGCCAATCCCTGGCTTCGGCGAAGGCCCGCGCGGCCCGACTCATCTCGGCCAGGGGGAGATCGCGGGCCTGGACCAGCACATCGCCCAGGTCGCGCTCCCGCGGATGGAAGAGCAGTCCCCGTTCATTCGCCCCGATCAGTTCGGGAAAGGGCCCGATGGCGGGAGCGATAATGGGACTGCCGAAGGAAAACGCGAGCAGGGCCGCGCCCGAGGTGGTCGCGTCGCGATAGGGCAACACGCAGAGATCGGCGGCGTTGCAATAGAGCTGTATCTCTTCAGGAAGCACGAACCCGGGAAAGAGACGGATGTTGGGATAATCACCCGCCAAACGCTTGAGCTGCCTGGCATAGGCGGGATCGGGGATGTGTCCGGCCAGCAACAGCGTAGCGTCGGGCATGCGGCGTTGCAGGAACGTGGCAATGAGCTCATCCAGGCCTTTGTAGGGACGCATCTGTCCCAAACAAAGGTAGACGAAATGGTCCTCGGGAACGTCCAACCGGGCGCGCGCTGCCCTGCGAGGGACCTCCTGGGGATAAACGCCGATGTAGTTGCCGTGGGGGATGATGTGCACGCCTGTAGTGCGGCCATAAAGCTGGGCGACCTGCCGGGCCGTAAATGCATTGTGCACATGGAGGGCGTCGGCGTGACGGAAAATCCAGGCGTTGGCCCGCTGGTTCAAGTCCGCGTGCTGTCCTTCATGGTGGTTGATGTTGTGGACGGTGTAGACGATCTTACGCCCCTGCTTTTGCAGGCGGGCGAATTTTCGCAACAACGAGTCCAGGTTGCGGGCGGCTTCCTCGTGGGGAGCGTCGCCATACGCGTATTGCAACTCGATCCAATGCAGGTGCAGGATGCGCCAGCGCGGGTCCAGAAGGATGTGGGACCAGGAGAGAGTCCGGCGGCGTTGCGTTTGGATGCCGGGATCCGATTCCTCTACGCCGCGGGCCAGCAGATCGACGTAGGGGTTGAGTCGGACGCGAGAGAGATAGAGGATGCGCATGGCGAGGGGGAGGCAAGCAGCAGGCAATTATCAGTAATCGGCAATCAGTACGACAAGAGACGATGCAACGCGCTCAGGGAAAGCTGTCGGAACAGGCTGTCGGCCCGCCACATGACGCCCGCATAGAGCGCCATCATGAGGACGCCGGACAGAAGAAAGGGGAGGAGGCGGTGGGGGGAGGGCCAATAGGGCAGGGTGAGCCAGGCGATGGAGGCGCTGAGCGCGGCGGCGGCGAGCGCGGGCCCCAGCATGCGAGCATAGGGGGTGTATCCCCCTCCGATCAGCCGGTTGGTGATCCAGGCGGCGATGCCGAAATCCACCACAGCCACCACGGCGCTGAGGATGCTGACGCCGACGATGCCTTTCCATAAGATGGCGGGATACAGGAAGAGGACCATGGTGGTAAATCGCCACAACGCCAGCGTGCTAAGCCATTGAGGCTTGCCCATGGCTCGCATAATCGGGCCCATGTTGGCGGCGATGGCGCGGGCGAAGCCGTACACCGTCAGCCATTGCATGGCCACGATGGCTTCATCCCAACGGCCCAGATAGTACTCATGCACGAAGGTCGGGCCCAGGACGATGGTGGCGATGGAGATGGGCGCGGCCAGGAGGCCGATGGCGTGAATGGTCTGGAAAAAGATGCGGCGAATGCGCTCCCGATCCTTCTGAATCTTGCTGAACGCGGGAAACATGACGTTGCTGACCAGCTTCGTCATGTGCGTGGCGGGCAGATTGCTGAGCCGATAAGCCAGGGTGTAGAACCCCAGCGCGGAGGAGCCCAGCACCCGTCCGATCATGGCGTCGTCGATGTTGGTGATGCCGAAGATGAGCACCCGACTGCTGACCACATGCTTTCCATAATCGAACATCTCCCGCCAAATGGTTCGCTGGAAGCGCCAACGGGGCCGCCAGGTGGTGAAGAGCCATACCAGCGAGTTGCGGAGGATGCTGTCGGTGATGTAGCCGCCCACCAGCGCCCATACGCCGAAACCGGTCAGCGCCAGGGTGATGGCGACGATGCTGTTGCTCACCCCCGCCATGATCTCGGGCACGGCCTTGTTGCGAAAGTCGAGATTCTTTGCCATCAACGTGTAGGGCACCTGCCCCACGGCATTGATGAGCATGGTCAGGGCCAGCACGCGCAAGATCTGGGTGAGACCCTGAGAGTCGCTGAAGAATCGCTCGATATACGGCGCGGTGGTGAAGACCAGGATGTAGATGATGACGCTGGTCACGGCCAGGGCGATGTAGGCCACATCCGCGGCCACATCCTCATCCTCCCCCTGGCGATACACCAGAGCCGCGGTGACGCCTAACTCGCGCAAAAAGTCGAACGCGTTGATGGCCAGCCAGGCCATCCCCACCAGCCCGAAATCGCTCGGGTTCAGCACCTGGGCCAGCACCAGGGTGATGGTGATGAAGGAGAGGACCTTGATGATAGCCGTGGAGAGGCCCACCCAAGCGGCGCTGGAGGTGACCTGCTTGCGAAAGCTCATGCGTCTGCCATCTTCCTGCCGATGACGATAAGGTCTCGGGCCAGCAACGCGGGCCAGCGGTGGGCCAGCCTCTCATACCAGGGCCGCACCCAGGGATGCCGCATCCATGCCGGATACAACCCCCGCACCCACATGGAGGGCGAGCCATCTACATGCTCGATGTCGATCCCCCGGTCGTTCAACCACGCCCGAATCTCATTCAGGGTAAAAAAGCGAAGATGGGTGAAATCGGTGGGGGTGGCGGGCACGTAAGGAAAGCGCCCGCGCAGCAGCCACCAGCGGTGTCGCCAATGCGCGATGTTGGGCAGACAGAGGATGAAGGTCCCGCCCGGTTTGAGGATGCGCGCGAGTTCATCGAAGGAACGGGCCGGGTCGAAGTGATGCTCAATGGCCGAATCGGAGACGACGACATCGAAGCTGGCGTCGGGCCAGGGGATGTCCTGCTCGGCGATGTCGAGCTGGCTGGCGTTCAGGCCTTTGGCCTGGGCCCGCCGCGTCGCTTGGTGGGTGAGATCGGTCATCACCACCTCCGCGCCTCGCTCCTTGACCATGCGCTCGGCCAGCATGCCTGGTCCCCCATCCAGTTGAAAGACGCGCTGACCCGATTGCACCCAGGGCAACATCAGGTCCAAGCGCGAATGATCGACGGTATCATCCTTGGCGGCCCAATAGGCCTCATACCAGGCGACGAGATCCATACGAGATGCTATCGAATGAGCAGAGGGAGGAAGTGACGGGGATCATGAGCGAAATGGAAGATGAGCTCATCCCCTTCGGCGATGGTGAAGAAGACGTTACCCGAAGGTCGGGCGCTGGCGTAGCCAGGCGGCGGGGCTTCCTGAAGYTGATAGRCGCCGGYTTCGAGGTCGGTGAAGCGATAAGCGCCGTTGCTGCCTGTGGTTTGCTCCTGAAGGAGTGYGCCATCCTGAAGCAATCGCACCACCGCCCCCGCCAGCAAGGGCTCGCCAGGATCATAGTTGCGRTTCCCATTGGAGTCCTCATACGCCACACCGCTCACCTCGCCCAGGCTGGGCAGRGGTTGRTAGATGATCTTGAGGTAGGGACGTTTCTCCGCGTCCCAGTATTCGGAAGATTTGAGGGTGCGAGCCTGGGAATTCCCAGCCTGCGCCATCAACAATAGCCCGTGATTATTTTCGGGATGGGCGCGCCACTCCCGCACCATATCCAGGATGCTGGTCGATGCGTAGCCAGGAGAATTGCCCGTCAGATGCAGGGTGGCCGCGGGTGTTGTCTCGTAATCCCCGCCAGGCTGACTCCATGGTCGGCCATTTGCGGCCTGATTGAAGGTGACCCCCATCTCGGCCCAGTCCTTCTGCAAAGGATGAAGATTCACCGTCATGTCAGGGCCGTTGGCGTTATCATAGAGATAGAGATCGGCTGAGGTGATCTGAATGCGGTCGGGCAGCAATCCCTCGAGATCGAAGCGAATCAGGCCTCGCTGCACGCCGCCAGAACGGAGGTAGATGTCATCCCGCTGTCCGTAATTGGAGTCCGCTGCCCAGGCGTTGATCCAGGCGTCCGTCACGCCCTGATAGCCGTCTTTCCCCCGCTGCAACACGATCGCCACGGGCATATTCCCGCGATTGGGGAAGATCTCCAACTGGGTGACTCCCCTGGGCGCGGTCACATGAAGCTGTCCATCCAGCGGGGTGACGGCCTCGATGCTGGAACCCAGCGCGTCGTTGGTCTGGGATATGACGTAGCTGACGCGAGCGTCGAAGCCCATCTGCGCCAGGTCGAAACGCAAATCCACGACCGCATTGTCCTGAACCGTCGCGATGATGCGTTCATCATCGGCTGCGACGTCGACATCCACCTGGGTAAAGGTATTCCAGGCCCCATATTTGCGAGGCTGGATGGTGAGCCAGTAGAAGGATTTGGCTTCATCGGTGCGGATGCGCAGCGTGGCGGGGTTGGGATTCCGCACATAATCCTTCATGAAGTTCACAGCCCACGCCCCGCCGTAGGGCAACGTTTGCGAGGGCTCATGCCCTCCCTCGTACCATTGCAGCTCCGCCCGAACAGGGGACGAGGTCATGATGGCGTCGTAGAAATCCTGGGCGTGTTGGGGCGGAACGACGGTGTCGGAGATGCCATGCACCACGGCAATGGGCAGGGTCTTTAGGTTCGAGGCCATCTCTTTGGGGCTGCGCCGGTCATATTCGAAGGGGATTTCCCAGGGCGCGCCCCCCGTCTCGGTGATGATCTGCGACTGGCGGTAATCGCCCACCTGGTCATACCAATCGCGCAGATCGGTAATGGCCATGTGAGTGACCGCGGCCGCGAACGCGTCGGGATACTTGGCGGCCATCATCCCCGCCATCATGCCCCCCATGCTGAACCCGCCCACATATACCCGATCGCCATCGATCTGATAGTGGGTGCGCATGTAGTCCAGCAGTTTGAAAGCGTCGCGTTGGCTAGTGAGGGAGGCCAGGGGCTGACCGCCCGGTCCCAGGGCATTCTCGCCCCGCTGCTGAGGCGACACCGCGAGCCAACCCTGTTCCAGAGCGGCGGGCGTATAATCGGTGAAGAAGGGGTCGATGGGCGCGCCCCGCCAGCCGTGGAAGAGGAGGAGCATGGGACTGTGAGGCTGCCCGTCGAAGGGCTCCAGCACGACGGCGTTCACCATCGCGCCATCCTCGCCAGGGAAGAGGATGTCAACGAATCGTCCCCCTTTGATGTCCCGTCCCTTGACGCGGATGGCGACATAGTCCGCGCCCCAGTTGTCGGAGGTGTTTTCGGTGGTGAGGCGCACGATATTCACGCCGGGATGGATGGGGACCTGGGTGAGATCGAGGGGGTATTCGCGAATGGCCGGGCGGGGGGGATCGCAGGAGGAATAGGTGTCGGGCGGGGGTGCGTAGCCCGTGTCGACGCCATTGATGACGATGGGGTGACGGGAGCCATCGCGCACATTGGCGGAGCGCAGCAGCAGAGTCGCTTCCTCGATATCGCCCGTGTAGGGGATGGTGATGGCGATATCGACGGTTTTGTACGCGTGCTGCACGGGATCGAGCCAGTCATCTCGCCAGGTGAGGAAATAGCAGGTTGTATCCTCGAAAGAGAGGACCTCGATGAGGTCTCCAGTCGCCTGCGACTGGGCCCAGGATGGGAGGACATCCAGACCAAAGAGCAGGAGGAAGGTCAGAGCGAGCAGCGCGCCCGCGGTCAGGATCAGTTGCCGGACATGCTTTGTGAGCGAGGCGTGACGGAAGGGGGGATGAGACAAAGGTTTTTTCATGGGGCGTCGCGAGGAGATGGGGGTAAAGACTAATCATTATACCTGTGGCCTGATGCGCTCGACAAAAACATCAAGGCAAAGCGTCATCCCAACCAGGGGACGCTTTGCCTTGTGGGGATCGGCGGAGGAGGTTAGGGGCCTGGGAGGATGATCTGGGGAAGGTAGAGTTTCGCCGAGGCGTCGTAGCTCCCGAAGGGGACTTCCAGCTCCACGTCCGCGTGAATGACCACGCTGTATTCGGTGGGCGTGCTGGGCGACATGCCCCAGGGCGGGGTCATGATCACGAGGTAATCGGCGGGGGCGGGGAGATCGAAGCGAGCGTAGCCGTCGCCTCCCGTGAGTTTGCGTTCCAACTCCATTTGCCCCGCGCTGTCGTAGACGGTGATGACAGCCCCGGCCAGGGGCGGTTCGCCCTGATCCAGGCGTCCATCCTTGTCCAGATCATTCCACACAAAGGCGCTGAGGCGGCCAGTGGGCTGGGGCGTGGGCGTGGGGGGCGGCGATTGCAGACCGAAGTTCCTCTCCACCGCGCCGTAGCCGGGATTGAGAAAGTATTCGGCGCTGGTGGTGGGGATCCAGCCCGCAGGAGGGATGACTTGCAGATGGTAGGTCTGGGGAGTCAGATCATTGAAGGCGTATTGCCCCAGGGCGTCGGTTTGGGTTTGTGCGACGGGCTGGCCCTGGGACGTCTCCAGGGTGAGGGTGATGCCGGACGCGCCCGGTTCATCGGGATCCTGCACGCCGTCGCCATCGCGATCTTCGAAGACGAGGCCGTAGATGCGTCCGCCGGTGGGGGTGGGCGTGGGGGTGACGGTGGGCGTGGCCGTGGGATCAGTAACGCGATAGGCGGGGAAGTCTTGATGTTCGACTTCCTGGTTGTCGTAGACGATGATATACCGGCTGCCCAGCATGGCCTCCCAGCCCGCGGGGGGCGTCATGTAAAGGTTGTAGGTGCCCGCGGGGATGTTGGTCAAACGATAGAAGCCGTTGTTGTCGCTGACGGCCTGGGCCACGGGATCGCCATGCTGATTGGCCCGATAGAGGGTGAGCAGCGCGCCGGGCAGGCCGGGCTCATCCGGGTCTTTGGTTAGATCGCCGTTGCGATTTTCGAAGACGTAGCCGCTGATGCTGCCACCGCCGGTTCCCGGCGTGGCGGTGGGGGTGGGTGTGGGGGTGGATGTGGCGCCGGGCGGCGTAGGGGTGGGCGTCATCTGCGGGATGTCCTTCAGGTCCTGGACGTCCACATGGTGGATGTATTCGTCGCCGTCCATGGCCCCGGAGTCGCTGCGACTGTCAATGTAGAAATCGTTGCCGCTGGGCAGCCGATTGCCGAAGTAGCCGTCGGTGATGTAGAAGGTGGCCGCTTTCCAGCGGTTCGTGTTGGTTTTCTGCACGTAAGAGGGTTGGGGATCGGGCGAAACGCCTATCGCAGGCAGGCCATTCTCGATGGCCAGGCCCGAGCCCACATCCCAATCCTGCACCGCGTACAGGGTGGCGGCCTTCTCGCCCGTCACCGAATCGTACATCAACCGCCAGCGATCATTGCCATGATCGAGGTACGTTACCGTGATGCGGACCTCGTGAGGTTGGTTGACGTCAACCGGTGGAGAGAGGTAGCGGTCATCGACGTTGAAAAAGAAGCCGAAGTTGCCCGAGGCCTGATCGCTGCGACGGGCCGTCCAGCCGGGGTCCACGTTGGTCTGCACCTGGTGACGGCCCGAAATAACCGGGGCGATATGATAAAGGCCAGCGTCGTAAAGGGCGATGTCATAGGCGTCGTCGTTGTAGTGCCAGGGTTGGTCGGAGACGTCGGGATAGCGGTCGGTGCCAAAGCGATGGTCGCTGGCCTGATAGCGGGGATCGTCGGTGACGGGAATGGTGACGCCGCCGGGGGCTTCGTGATCCTGGATGAGGAAGTATTCGTAGTTGCCGATGGTGGGCCAGTATCGGGCGGGGAGCGGATCGCCGCCCACGTAGGGCAGGTAGATGGGATCGCGGTGCTCGCGCATCCGGGACCAGACGCTGGGGGGGCGGGTTTGGGTGGGGCCAAACCCTTTGCCGATATAGCGCGCGGCCCATTGGGCGATGACGTGATTGTTGGGCGTGTCGTGATCGCGCCAGAAGGCGGAGAGGCGGATGAAGTCGGGTTTCAGATCGATGGCCCGGGCCATGGCCCAGTAGAATTCATTCTCACTGGCCATCATGTACCCGTAGCTTTCCAGGGCCACGGCGAGATTGTCGCCATACTGCCGGATCTGATCGAAGATGCCGATGTAATTGCCCGCCGCGCCCGCTTCGGAGAGATCGAAATCTGAGGTGATGCCGTTGACGGAAACGCCCACGCCCTTGCTGTTGGCGTAGCTGGCGATCTCCCTGCGCTCCCAGGTGGCGCGGTAGAAGGGCGCGTTGTGGGTCATCACCGGGATCTGGGGCGCGTTAGCGCCGGCGGCGAAGGCGTCGTGGTAGATATCGATGACATCTTTGACGAAGGCGACCCAATCATCTGGAGAGATGACGCGCAGGAGCGAATCGTCATCGCTGTTGTTGACCGGGATGTTCTCGCCATCCTTGCCTGTGCCCATGCCCACCCAGGCAATGCGATCCCGGTAAGGGGAATTGAGCATGTGTTGAGCCAAAGCCTCGACAAAGGTTTGATATTGTTGCAGGTAGTAGGGATCGGTGTACTTGGGTAGGAGCCAGGGATCGGGTTGTCCGTCGCCGTCGCAATCCCGGGTGTCGGGATCATCGGCGATGATGACAGGGTCATCGGCTGTGCCCTCGACGCCGTCGGGTCCCCAACGCACGAAATAGGGCGTTTGGGCGTATCCCTGATTGAATTCACTGGCGCAGCCGCCATACTGGGCCGTGCGTCCGTTGTAGGTGGTGATGGAAACCCCCACGCCCTGATATCCGGCGTCCAGAGCGGCCTGAATGTACGCGTCCAGTTTGTCGAACCGATAGAGGCCTGGGGCGGGGTTCAGGCTGGTCCAACTCCAGAACTGGAACGCGCCCGATGCGCTGTACGCGTTGGGATCGAGCATGCTCCACTGGCTGTTGGCCAGATAGAAGCCTGTGACGGCCTGACTGGGAGCCAGGTCCGCGCGATGGGGTTGGGACGGCGACGCGGATGCAGGCGCGCTCAACGCCTGATGGGCGAGGGGCGTCATCACGCCGACCAGGAGGAGGAAGAGGATGGCGAGGAGGAGAAATCGTCTATGCATATGCTTCATACGCTTTCGATATATCCTTTCGAGAATGAGCAAACCCACCCGGCGCGGGCGGCCAGCTTCATGACGAATCCGCCCTAGGGGCGACCTGCTCCAACCGGATTCGTCATCCGACGGAGCGCGGATGGACGTTGGACTCTGGGCATCAGGCCTTGGACGTTATTTTCAAAACAGGCGGGCGATGGGGACTCGCCGAAACAGTCTCCCCTGGTGTTCGTTCGGCCACCTCTGCTCCGAAACGAGCCCCCATCTCCGAATCCAGTGTACCAGCATTTGATGAAATCGAGATGAATTCGCCAAATTTTCTTGGTGAAAGTTTTGTAATCCAGTTTCTG
>DUEQ01000524.1 GCA_011192085.1 Caldilineae bacterium | reverse complement strand
GTCTTCCACTGCGATCGTTGGCGTCATCCAACGCGTGATGGTTGCTTTGCAGTTGCACAAGCTGATTTCATCTGGAGGAGATTCGCCTTGGTTACATTTCTGCTGATTGCCCTCATTCTTCTTGGCGTTGTGCTGACCGCGCTTATCGTCTTTCAAACCCAAAACAGCGGCGCGGGCAGCGTCTTCGGCAGCGATACGACTGTCTACCGCACCCGTCGCGGTCTGGAAAAGACCCTCTATCAGGCCACCATTGCCCTCAGTATCCTCTTCGTGCTGCTGACGATAGTCACTGTCCGCCTCGTGGGCTGAGTTCAGTCGTTCCGGGCGACGGTCCGCGGCTACCGATGAACATGGGAACGCAGATGCCGCGGATGCTACCCCTGCCCGAGGCCCGAGGCCCGAGGTCTGAAGTCAGATGTCTGGACAGTCACCCTCAGACTCAGACCTCGGATCTCTGACTCTTTAACGTTATCTGCGTCTCCAAAATCTTCTTTTTTAGAACAGGCCCATAGCAATTGAGTCGCCATGTACGTTGGCAGGCGGTGATCGCCCTTTTGGGCATCTTACTCGTCGTCGCTCTGCTCAGCTACGTCACTTACTCCTATTCCTCCCAGGAAACGCCCGCCCGGGGAGGCGTTTTCATTGAAGGGGTCGCGGGCAATCCTCAATACATCAACCCGATCCTCTGCCAGTACAATGAAGTGGATCGGGATCTGTGCGCGCTTATCTTCAACGGGTTGCTGAAGCTGGATGAGCGCGGGGAGTGGCAGACCGATCTGGCGGAGGATTGGAAGGTGGGGCCCAATAGTGACGTCTACACCTTCACCTTGCGTAGCGATATTCGCTGGCACGATGGGTTGCGCATCACCGCGGACGACGTCATCTTCACCGTGCAATTGCTGCAAGACCCCGATCTGCCCGTGCTGCCCGACCTGGTCAACCTCTGGCGCTCAGTCATCGCGGCCAAGATCGACGACCGCACGGTCGTGTTCCGGCTCTCTCAGCCCTACGCCGCGTTTCCCGATTACGTGACCATCCGCTGGTTTGGCGTGCTGCCCAAACATTATTGGGAGCGCTATGAGCCCGCAGAGATGCCCAAAGCGCAGCTCAACACCCAGCCCATTGGCAGCGGACGGTTCAAGCTGGTGGCGATCGACAGTCAGCACGCCCGGTTGGAGCCGGTGGTGCAGCAGTTCGACGAAGCGCCCTATCTCGACGCGCTGGAATTCCGCTTCTTCCCCGATTATCCCAGCATCCTCGCGGCGGCCGAGGCGGGCGAAGTGCACGGCGTCAGCCGCGTGTTGCCCGAATATCAGCGCCAGGCCGAAGCCATTCCCGATCTTCAGCTCTTCACCTCGCCCACGCCCGGCTACACCATAGTGTTGTTCAACTTCGACGCCGCAGACGCGCCCTTTCTCGCGGATCAGACTGTGCGTCAGGCCCTGGCCTATGGTCTCGACCGGGAGAAGCTGCTGAACGAGATCATCCCCGGCGTGGGCCAGTTAGCGGACAGCCCCATGCTCCCTGGCACGTGGGCCTACAATCCCGACATCCCCCGCTATCCCTATGATCCCGAAAAGGCCATGACCCTGTTGAAAGACGCGGGCTGGGTGGATGCGAATCGGGATGGCGTGCGGGAGAAGGAGGGCGAGGAGCTTGCCTTCACCATCCTCAGCGACGACGCGCCCCACTCCATCGCCGTGGTCCAGGCCCTGGCTCAGGATTGGGCCCGCATCGGCGTGAAGGTGACTCCTCAGCCCGTATCGTTCACCGGGATGATCACCGATTTCCTGGTTCCCCGGTCGTTCGACGCGGCGCTGGTTTCCCTGGAGTTGTACGGCGATCCCGATCTCTATCCCCTGTGGCACTCCTCGCAGATCAGCCCCAAGGGCCAGAATTTCGGCGGCTGGCAGAACCGCGAGGCGGACATCCTCATGGAGCAGGCCCGTCTCACCAGCGATCGAACCCTCCGCAAGCAGTTCTACGATGAATTCCAACGCATTTTCGCCGCCGACCTGCCGGGCCTGCTGCTCTACTACCCCCTTTACACCTACGGCGCATCCACTGCTGTACACAACATGGAAGTGGGGCGGCTCAACGAGCCCGCGGATCGCTTCAACACCTTCGCGCGCTGGTATATCAACACCCGCAAGATTACTCGCACCGAACGCCGCACTCTGGATCTTGACAAACCGCCTGGATCCGAGTAAAATGATCTTCGCAATAGGATATGGATTGCCGATGTGGCGGAACTGGCAGACGCGCTGCGTTCAGGGCGCAGTGGGCATTGGCCCGTGGGGGTTCGAATCCCTCCATCGGCACAGCACCCCGTTTTCGAACGGGGTTTTTTTATGGCTATCGCCCGACGGAAGGCGCCTCATCGCACATGGCGCATGACTCGCTGACGCAGCGCGGGCGCGGGCAGCGCGCCCACGATCTGATCCACCACCCTGCCTTTGTCGAACACCAGCAGCGTGGGGATGCTCATGACGCCGTATCGAGCGGCGATGCGGGGGTTCTCATCCACATTGAGCTTGCCCACCCGCAGCCGTCCGCTGAACTCCCTGGCCAGGGCTTCCACCGTGGGCGCAATCATGTGGCACGGCCCGCACCACGGCGCCCAGAAATCTACCAGCACGGGCGCGTCGCTGGCCATGACCACGCTGTCGAAGTTGGCGTCGGTGAGGGTGAGGGGGCGATGCTCGCCGCGTGGGGATGTGCGCCCGGTCGTGGCCGAGGCGCCGGGCCGCGCGTCGCCGTTGCGATGGGGCGGGGCTGGCCGGGGCTCCAGGGAGATGCTCGGGCCGGTGGGAATGGGCGGTCGCGCGCCCCCGCGAGTCAGATAGTCGGCCCAGCGCCGCAGGTCAGATTCAGGGACTGCGCCCGAGGCCACGGCCTCCGAGCGGCCATGCGTGATGAAGACGATGCCAGGCAGGGCGGTGACGTTGAAGCGCTTCAGTAGGGGTTTATCGCTGGCCGCGTCCACTTTGGCCACCAGCAACTTCCCCGCGTAGTCCTGCGCCAGGCGGTCGAGCGCGGGATCGAGCTGATGGCAGGGGGGACAGTCTTTTTTCCAGAAGACCAGGATCACCGGCAGCCCGGCGTGGATGACCCGGTCGATGCTATGTTGGTTGGTGTGAATGGGGGTATTGAAAGGCATGTCAGAACCTCCTCGAAGGACCAGTGTTCAGCAATCAGTAATACTGGATGATGGCAGACCTGAGCTGTTTTGCTGAATAGCGCCTGTCGATTGTATCGGCCTTCTCCAAAGCTATTTCCAGAACAACGCTCTCAATTCGCGCAGCCATTGGGGCGTTTCGGTGCGTAGGCGCTGGCGATGAAGCCAGGCCAGAAAGATCAGCCAGATGAGCAAGGGGAGGGTGTAGAGAAAGGCATCGCGCAGGGCGAAGTAGAACACGGTTAGGTCCACCCCGCGCATGAAAAGCACCAGCACCGCCTTGCGTCGGAACCACAGCGTGACCAGGGTCGCGAACAGGGTGTAAAGCAGCATCGCCCGGATGGAAATGAACCCAGCCAGGGCGATGAAAATGAATGACGCCCACGCCAGGCTCGCGTCGATGGGATAATCCAGGATTCCAAGCCGAGTCTGGCAGTGGCTACGCCGGGCGATGTACCCATCTACCGCGTCAGTTATCCAGCCCGCGGTGGCCAAAAGGATGGCTTTCGGAAACGCGGCGCGGCCCACCGTCCACCCCAGCCAGAGGATGGCGGCGGCCGCGACCAGTCGCGACAACGTCAGCGCGTCTGTGATGAAGGCTTTTAGGCAGTAGCGTTTTTCAGATGCGATCTCGGCCATAGGATTTCAGGAAAAGGCGCTACGCGCGAGAGCTCGTGGGATGAAAACCTGTAAACCAACCTGACGCGGGCGACCAAATTCGTCAAACGCCATCCGTCATGTCATTACGTTTGACGTTTGACGCCATGGGCAAACTCGGCCAACCTCGGCTTCGAGATCATCTCTGCAAACCACGCGAATGCTATTTTCAGAACAAGCGCAATGGGAAAAGTGCGATGGATGGCGGGGCCTCGTGGGTGTCAGTATAATGGGCGGACGGCTTTTCAAAAAGAAAGGGCGGAGACAGTCGATTGGACGCTCCGCCCTTTGCACGTACACTGTGGAATTCTTCAGGAAACCTTGCTGGATTCACCCTCGATCATCTTGTGGGTGCGCACTTCGATCTTGTGGGGTTTGACCTCTTCCGCCTTGGGAATGGTGAGGGTCAGCACGCCGTGTTCATAGACCGCTTCCACCTTGTCAGCGTCCACAGCCGTGGGCAGGGTGATGGAGCGGTTGAAGACGCCGAACCGGCGCTCGCGCAGATGATACTTCGCCTCTTCGACCTCTTTCTCTTCCCTGATCTCGGCCTTGATGGTCAGCACGTTGTCGGTGAGGGTGATGTCGATGTCATCAGGATTCACGCCCGGGAGGGAAGCCTTGACGATGTAGGCGTCCTCATTTTCGCTCACATCCAGGGGCAGCATCCAGATGGTCTCTTCCTTGGTTATCAGAGGCAGCTGGCGAGTCTCGCTGAGCAGGCGATCCATCGTGGCGCGCAGTTCAGCCATCTCGCGGAAGGGATCCCAGCGACGAACCAGGGTCATCGTTCCACCTCCTGTCTAGGGATTTTGGAATGGGAAGATTGATTGTCACTATACAGGTCTCCTTACAGCTGATGTGCTCTTGCCACCTTTACTATCCCCGTTTCGCGTTAGCCTGATATCAGAAAAATGTTAGTGATTTGTTAGAGCGTCGGCGCGGCGGAGGCGTCGCGAGGAGGTCCGCTCGTCCAGGCCTTCACCCGCCCCTCTCTCACCTCCAGGCGATGGGCCTGGGGCAGCAGATCGTCCGCGAAATCATCCCAGTCCGTGGTGGTGACGATGGTCTGCTTCACCATGGGAATGACCTCCAGCAGCATTCGCCGTCGGGTCGCGTCCAGCTCCGACATGACATCGTCCAGGAGAAGGATGGGGGATTCGCCGCTGACTCGGGTCATGATGGCGACTTCGGCCAGCTTGCTGGCCAGGGCCGCGGTGCGCTGCTGTCCGCGCGAGCCGTAGGCGCGCAGGTTGCGCTCGCCAAGATAAAAGCCCAGGTCATCGCGATGAGGGCCGATGAGGGTCATGCCCGCGGCCAGGTCGCGCGAGCGGCCCGCGTGGAGATGGGCCAGGAACGAGGCCCGCACCTGCTCTTGGGAAAGGGCGGCGTAGACCACGCCTCGCTCCGGTCCCGTCCCCGTCCGGGAATAGGACGTTCGGCGGGGTGGCGACTGTTGGCCAGGATCGAAGCTGGGCAGATAACGCAGGTGCAGGCGCTCGACCCCGCCGCTGAGGTCGAGGTGGAGCAGCGCCGCCTCCTGCTCCAGTTCGTGGAGAAGCCACAGGCGGCGGGCCACCACCAGGCTGCCCGATTCCACCAGTTTCTCATCCCAATAACGCAACTGCTCCCCCGCATCGCCCCCTCGCTCCGCCAGATGGCGCAACAACGCGTTGCGCTGGGTCAGCACCTTCTGATAATGGCTCAACGCCCGGCAGTAGGTCGGCTCCATCTGGCAGAGTGCGATGTCGAGATAGCGACGGCGCTGGGAGGGCGAGCCCGACACGAGGTCCACATCCTCGGGCCGGAAGAGCACCGTCAGCATGATCCCCACCAGGTCCATGGCCCGTTTATTCACGGCATTGATGCGCACCTGCTTGCGAAAGCGGCCATTGCCCTTGTTGGGCAGCAGGGTGATGTCGATCTGCTCGACGCGATCCTCTCGCACCACCTCGGCCGCGGCCCGGGCGAAGGGGTAAGGTTCATCCTTCACCAGCCAGTTCACCAGCTCCGAATCGCTGCTCGCCCGCGGCGATTTGCCTGTGGCCAGAAAGACGATGGCCTCCAGCAGGTTGCTTTTGCCCTGCGCGTTGCCCCCCTGGACGATGGTCACGCCCAGGGGCAGGTCCAGCTCCAGCCGGATGTAGTTGCGGAAGTTGGTGAGGGCGAGATGACGGAGATGCATGGTGGCGGCCAGGGTGCGACGCACCTCATGGAGGGCTAAAAATCATCGGGTGAGAAGAGTTGCGGCAGGGGCTCAATCAAGCTCGGATCGTCGTGGGCGGGGCTGTTCACTCGCGGGCTCACGGGCCAGGCTTTGAGCAGGGCCGTGGGATAGGGCGTGAGCAGCAGCTCCTGTAACGTTTTCAAATCGGCGTCCGCGTCCAGCCACAGATCGAGGGCATCCTGGGACAGGATGGCGGGCATGCGGTTGTGGAGCTTGCGCACCAGATCGTTGGGCTCTGTGGTGATGAGGGTGTAGCTCTCGATGACGCCGCCGTCAGGACTCTCCCACCGCTCCCACAGGCCTGCGAGGGCCATGGGTTTGCCATCCTTGCGGGCGATGAAGTAGGGCTGTTTGCCATCGCCCGACCTCTTCCACTCGTAGAAGCCATCCGCGGGGGCAATGCAGCGACGGCGACGGAACGCGGTCCGAAATGGCGGCTTCTCCGCCAGGGTCTCGGCCCGAGCATTGATGAGCCTGCCGCCAATACGTGGGTCGTTGGCCCAAAAGGGGATCAGCCCCCACACCAGGAAGGTGAGCTCTTTCTCATGGGTTACGGGATGACGGCGTAGGATCAGCGCGGGTTGCGAGGGGGCGAGGTTATAGCGCGGCGCGTAGGGCGGCACGGCCGATGGGGGCAGGCCGAACAACTCGGCGATGGCTTCTGGGGGCGAGGTCTGGGTGAATCGACCACACATGCGCGTTCGATGCTCCTAGGGGAGGGGATGGATGATCTCGCCCATGCCGTCGACCTCATACCCGCCCAGAGCCGCCACGGTCTGGCGGAAGTCCCTGGTCGCGATGATGCGGAGGATCGGGGCCAGCAGCTCGCTCTCGTAGTGAGCGACAGGCATGACCAGATCGTAATCTTCGAGAAAGAGGGGGATGAAATCCAGGTCCAGGGCGCGGGCCGCGGTCAAAACGCCCAGACCCGCGTCCGCAATGCCGTTCTTCACGGCCGCAGCCACGGCCAGATGGGCGTGCTCGATGCGATCATAGCCGCGGATCGCGTCGGGAGCGATCCCCTGTCGTTGGAGGTGATAATCCAGCAACTGGCGGGCGCCCGAGCCAGGTTGTCGATTGATGAAGGTGACATCTGGGCGGGCGAGATCGGCCAGGGTGTGGATGCGTTTGGGGTTGCCTCGGGGGAGGATCAAACCCTGAGCGCGGCGGACGAAACGCATGACGACCACGGGCAGATGGGGCAGGACCCTCTGCACCGCGGGGATGTTATAGACGCCCGTGGTTGGGTCCAGAAGATGCACGCCCGCGAAATGGGCCTCGCCGCGGGCCAGCGCGTGCAACCCTTCCAGCGAGTCCACGCCCAGGGAGTTGAGGAAGCGATCGGGATGGGCGCGGCGCAGTTGGTCGGCCAGGATGTCGAGGGCCAGGTCGTGGCTGCCAATGTGGATAAGGGTGTGAGCGATGGTCTCCGGCGGGCGCAGCAACGCCACCTGCACGAGACTCGCCGCGGGGATGTGGGTCTGACCGCGGGGAATGTGGATGACGCCATCGGCCCGGACCATGGTCATGATCGCGCCCGCGGCCTGGGGCAGCTCTCGGGCCACCGCGCCGCGGTAGGTGTGCGCCACTACGACGCGTTTGAAGTCATCCACCGCGGGATCGGAGGGCATGGCCTGGGGAAGCAGCGCTTGCAGCTCGGGCGCGCGCGCGCCCGACTGGCCCAACCATCCTTCTAGCAAGGGCCGCACGATCTGCTCCAACGCGGTCATGGCGCTGACGGGAAAGCCGGGGATGGCGACGATGGGCTTGCTTCGGGCGTGACCGAGGATAACCGCATGACCCGGACGCAGGGCCACGCCCCGCACCGTCACCTCGCCCAGCCGTCGGATGATGCGCTCCGCGTGGTCGCGAGCGCCCCCGGATGCGCCCGCATTTAGCACGACCAGGTCATGATCGTCCAGCGCCGCCTCCACCTGCGCGAAGAGCGTCTCCAGATCCCCATCCTGAGGCGGGAAGGGATGCGCGGCCGCGCCCCATTCCCGGGCCATGGCCGCCAGCACGATGCTGTTGAATTCGATGATCTGGCCGGGGCCCACATGGGGATCGGGCGGGATCAGCCGTTCGCCCAGGGGGAGGATGGCGATGCGAGGTTGACGAAATACCTGTACCCGCCGATGCCCGCTGCCCGCGATCGCGCCCAGGTCCTGGGGCCGCAGGCGCTGATACGCGGGCGCGACCAGTTGGGCGGCCGCCATGTCCTCGCCGATGAGGCGGACATGGCTCCAGGCGGGGATCGGCTCGCTCACTTCCAGCCAGCCCCCGGCCGCCCGCGCCTCTTCCTGGGGGATGACCGCGTCGAAGCCCTGGGGCAAGGCGTCGCCCGTGTTCACATACCAGGCATCCTCGCCCAATCGCAGTCGCACGGGCCGAGCGGGCGTTGCGTTCGCGGTCATGGCCGAGCGCACCACATAGCCGTCCATGGCCACGGCGTGGTAATGGGGCGAGGAGATGCGGGCCCAAACCGCGACCGCGGTGACCCGACCATGGGCCTGAGCCACGGGAACGCTCTCCGCGGGCAGGCGGCGGAACGCGCCCACGGCCTCAAGGGCTTCTCGCCAGCGGGCCAGGGCGTCGGTCAGGGGAAGAAGCGAGGGGGTCGGCATGGGCGGGATGAGAGGGCGATGGGGATGGGGCCGGGCATGGGCCGATCCCTATCCACCTGATGATACCATATCCACGCGATTGTTCAACTGCCCGCCATCGCTTTTCCCAATCCTCCCGGAAACTGGTACAATGCGTCTTATGAAAATCGGCATTATCGGACTCCCCAACAGCGGAAAAACCACCGTCTTCAACGCACTCACCCGCGGCGAAGTCCCCACCGAAGCTTACTCTTCCGGCCGGATGGAGGTCCACACCGCAGTGGTGCAGGTTCCAGATGAGCGGGTGGATCGCCTGGCCACGATGTATCGGCCCAAAAAGGTGACCTACGCCACGGTGCAATACACCGACATCGCGGGGCTAGCCCGCGGCATGGGCGAAGCGGGCGGCCTGTCGGGCGCGCTCCTCAACGAGATCAGTCAGAACGATGCGCTGCTGCATGTGGTGCGGGCTTTCACCGATCCCAACATCCTCCATCCCGAGGGCGATGTCGATCCCGCCCGCGACATCCAGATCATGGAGACGGAGCTGCTCCTCAATGACATGACCATCATCACCAACCGGCTGGAACGCATCGCCTCCCGGTTGGGCAAGGGCGGCGATCCCAAGGAGCGGCAGGCCCTGGCCGAGGAGAAGGCCCTGCTGGAGCGTCTGTTGGCCGCGCTGGAGGAGGAGATCCCGGTGCGCGAGGTGGCGCTCACGCCTGAGGAGGAGAAGTTCCTCAGGGGATTCGCACTCCTCTCTCAGAAGCCTCTCCTCATCTTGCTGAACATCGAGGACGACGCGGATGAGCGCATCGCGGCGGACTACCGCGATCTCATCAAGGGGGAGCATGTGGCTGTGGCCGCGCTGCGGGGTAAGCTGGAGGCGGAGCTGGCGCAGATGGATCCGAAGGAGGCCCGGGAGTTCCTGGCCGAGTTCGACATCCCCGAGCCGGGCCTGAGTCGCATCATCCGGCTGTCCTACAAGCTGCTGCGGGTGCAGAGTTTCTTCACCGTGGGCGAAGATGAAGTGCGGGCGTGGACCATCCCGTTGGGTGCGACCGCGGTGGAGGCTGCCGCAGCCATTCACACCGACCTGGCCCGGGGTTTCATCCGCGCCGAAGTCGTCTCCTTCGAGGACCTGATGGCTGCGGGAGGCATGGCCGAGGCCCGCAAGCGGGGAACCTTGCGGCTGGAGGGCAAGGATTATATCGTCCAGGACGGGGATATTGTACACATCCGCTTTGCGATATAATGGGATCGACCACGGTTCAGGCGCGCTCACCCGCTATTCCGATTTCATAGAAACGCCCTTCATGCTCAAGTACTGGATCGGCTTCAACCTGGTTTCGGGCATTGGCTCCAAACGGTTGCGGGCCCTGCTCCACGCGTTCGGCGATGTGAAAGCGGCTTGGAACGCGTCAGAAGAGGAGCTCATGGCGATCGGCCTGGACCAACGCTCCATTCGCAATCTGCTGGACGCCCGCGCTCGGCTGGACCTGGACGCGGAGCTGGCGAAGGCGGAGGCCGCGAATGTGCGGGTCCTCGTTTGGGATGATCCCGACTATCCCTCCAATCTCAAGCGCATCGATTCGGCCCCGCCCCTGCTTTATCTGCGCGGCGAGTTGCGGCCCGAGGATGAATGGGCTGTGGCTGTGGTGGGCACCCGCCGGGCCACAGATTATGATAAGGAAGTGACCCGCAAGCTGGTGACGGAGCTGGCCCGCGCGGGCGTGACCGTCGTCAGCGGGCTGGCCCGCGGGGTCGACGCGGCTGCGCATCGCGCGGCTTTGGACGAGGGCGGGCGCACCATCGCCGTGCTGGGCAATGGCCTCGACCGCGTGTATCCGCCCGAACACCTCGATTTGGCCCGAGCCATCGTCGAGCAGGGCGCGCTCATCAGCGAGCAGCCCCTGGGCATGCGCCCTGACGCCCGTAACTTTCCCGCCCGCAATCGCATCATAAGCGGACTGAGCCTGGGCGTGCTGGTCGTGGCCTGTCCCTGGAATTCGGGCGCGATCATCACCGCCAGACAGGCTTTGGAGCAGGGGCGCGAGGTCTTCGCCATCCCCGGCGGTATTCTCTCCCGCAACAGCGAGGGCCCCAATCGTCTGCTCAAGGAGGGCGCTACGCCCGTCACCGAAGCCAATGATATCCTCGAAGCCTTGAACCTGACCCGCGCGGCCCAGTATGTAGACGCCCGTCTGACCCTGCCTGAGGACCCCCTCGAAGCCCAACTGTTGGACCTGCTCTCCGCAGAACCCCGTCATGTGGACGAGATCCGCCGGGAGGCTGGCCTGCCCGTGAACCAGGTCAGTAGCGCCCTGGCCATGATGGAGCTCAAGGGCATGGTCCGGTCGGTGGGGGGCATGAAGTACGTCCTCGCTCGCGAGCCGGGGCCGGTTTACAAGATCGAGTAAACGGATTACAGATTACTGCTCACTGAATACTGGAATTTACATGGAAGCTTACTGCGTCAAATGCAAAACCAAGCGTGAGATGCTGAATCCCACGCCCGTCTACACCGAATCGGGCGCGCCCGGCACGCGCGGCGTGTGCCCCGTTTGCGGCGCGAAGATGTTCCGCATGGGCTACACCCCTGCGCACGAGGGCCTGCCCAAGCCCGATCCGGTGAAGAAAACCAAAAAGAAAAGCAGCGCCAAAAAATCCACCCAACGCGCGTCTCGCAGCAAGCGCAAGGCTCAAACCCCGGGCCAGCGTAAGGGTAAGCTGGTCATTGTCGAATCCCCGGCCAAGGCCCGCACCATCGGCCGTTTTTTGGGCCGCGGATACCACGTGAAAGCGTCGGTGGGACATGTGCGCGATCTCTACAAGTCCAAGCTCTCGGTGGACTTGGATCACGATTTCGAGCCTATCTACTATGTGCCGCGGGATAAGAAGAAGCTGGTGCGGGAGTTGAAGGAGGCGGTGGAGGAGGCCGAAGAAGTGTATCTGGCCACCGACCCCGACCGGGAGGGTGAGGCCATCGCTTGGCATGTGCAGGAGGCCACGGGCCTGGAACCTGAGCGCGCGAAGCGCGTCGTGTTCCACGAGATCACCCAGAGCGCGGTGGATGAGGCCTTCCAGCACGCCCGCCGTCTCGATATGCAACTCGTGGACGCGCAACAGACTCGCCGCATCCTCGATCGCTTGGTGGGCTACAAGATCAGTCCACTGCTGTGGCGCAATGTGCGCCGGGGCCTCTCCGCGGGTCGGGTGCAATCGGTGGCCCTGCGCCTGGTGGTGGAACGGGAGCGGGAGATCGAGGCCTTTGTCCCGGAGGAGTACTGGTCCATCGTCGCGGATCTGGCCAAGCAGGAGCCGGAAAAGCGCCATTTCCTGGCCAAACTTCATCGCATCGATGGCAAAGCCTTCAAGCTTCGCACAGGTGAGGAGGCTCAGGCTGTAGTCTCCGAGTTGGAGCAAGCGGAATGGATGGTGAGTAAGGTCAAGAGGGGGACGCGGCAGCGCCGCCCCTACGCGCCCTTCACCACCAGCACCATGCAGATGGAGGCTTCCCGCAAGCTCAACTTCACGGCCCGTCGCACCATGCGCGCGGCCCAGTCGTTGTACGAGGGCGTCAAGCTGGGCGACCAGGGCGCGGTGGGCCTCATCACCTACATGCGCACCGACAGCACGAATGTGGCCAAGGAGTCCCAGGCCCAGGCCCGGGACTTCATCGTCGAACGCTATGGCGAGGCTTTTCTGCCCAAGAAGCCGCCCATCTACCGCACCAAGGCCCGTTCCGCTCAGGAGGCGCACGAGGCCATTCGCCCCACCTCCGTCTTCCGCACGCCTGAAAGCGTCCGCCAGTATCTCAGCGACGACCAGTACAAGCTCTATCGGCTCATCTGGCAGCGGTTCGTGGCCAGCCAGATGACGCCCGCTATCTATGACACCTTAACCGTCGAGGTGGAAGCGGGGCCTGCCGGTGGGAATAAACGTTATCTCTTCCGGGCTTCGGGCTCCTCCTTACGCTTTCCCGGTTTCCTCAAAGTGTATGAACCCTCCAAATCGGTCGAGGAAAAACGCCGGGAGGAGGAAGCGTTGGAGAATAAGGAGATCCCGCCCCTGACTGTGGGCGAGCTTCTCGACCTGATCGAACTCATTCCCAAACAGCATTTCACACAACCTCCGCCCCGCTACACCGAAGCTTCCCTGGTCAAAGCTTTGGAGCAATACGGTATCGGACGCCCCTCCACCTATGCCACCATCCTATCCACCATCCAGGATCGGGGCTATGTGGAGAAGAAGGGCAGGTTCTTCCATCCCACCAAGCTCGGCATGACGGTGAGCGATCTGTTGGTGCAGCATTTTGGCCGCTACATCAATGTGGATTTCACCGCGCGCATGGAGGAGGAGCTGGACCGCATCGCCCGGGGCGAGGAGGATCGGGTGGAGGTGTTGCGCCAGTTCTACGGCCCTTTCGCCCAGGCCGTGGAGACCGCGGGCGCGACCATGCAGCGCCAACAGATCGAGCCGGAGAAGATCGGCGAGACCTGCCCCGAATGCGGCGGGGAGCTGGTCATCCGCGAGGGGCGCTACGGCAAGTTCATTGGCTGCTCCAACTATCCTACCTGCAAATACACCCGTCCCATCGTGGAGGATACGGGGGTGACATGCCCGAAATGCGGCGGCCGCATCGTCAAGAAGCGCAGCCGCAAGGGGCGCATTTTCTACGGGTGTGAAACCTGGCCCAAGTGCGATTTCGTCACCTGGAAGGAGCCCATCCACGTGACCTGCCCCAAGTGCGGCAGCGTGTTGGTGAAGGCCAACAAGAGCGCGGCCAAATGCGCGAACCCTGACTGCGATTTCTCCATGCCTTTGAAGGAGGCTCTGAAGCTGGCGAAGGAGGGCGTGAAGGCGTAGGGGCGTGTGAGCGTCTGACGTGTCAACGATAGTCTCACGCCAGGACGTCAAATCGCACGGGGAAGAGGAGAAGGTAACGATACGCGAGCCCATTATGAGCCACGAAGGACACGCAGGGCGCGACGGCGCGAAGAAAAAATGACGAAAACCTGCGCGTCGTCGTTACCTTCGGGCCTTCGTGGCAAGAGATCGGGTGATACGACCTGTAAAAGAAGCGGCCTTTGCGCCTTGGCGTGAGGTCATCGCGCCAGGCTGAAGAGCTCGCGGGCGATGGTCGCGGCTGCGCGCGGCGTGGCCAGCTCGCCTGCCCGACGCGCCATGGCCCGCCGTCGGGATTCATCCGCCAGCAGGGCCAAGACCGCGTCCGCGGCCCGGTTCGGGCCTGGCGCCCACACGCCCGCGTCATGTTCCTGCACCAGCAGCACATTCCCCTCCTCCTGGCCGGGAATGGCGGTGTAAAGGACGATGGGCAAAGCCATGACGAAGGCTTCGGCCAGGGTGTTGGGCCCCGCTTTGGTGACGAGGATGTCCGCAGCCCGCAGCCACAGGTGCATCTGGTTGGTGAATCCTTCGACGCGCAGAGGCTGGGAGGAGGCCAGGGCGAGGAGGTTGTGGCGAAGGGTGCGATTGCGTCCGGCCATGGCGATGATCTGGGCCTGGGGTTTTCGAGCCAGCAGAGCCTGCACCACCGCTGGCATGGGCCCCATGCCTTCCCCTCCCCCCACCACGAGCACGATCCTCCCCTCCTCCTCCAGGCCCAGAAGCTTTCTTGCCCGAGCTTTGGGCATGGTCGCGGCCTCGACCATCTCGCGGCGCACGGGCATCCCCGCAGGGATGATCTT
Organism: Caldilineae bacterium; assembly: GCA_011192085.1. Classification (GTDB taxonomy): domain Bacteria; phylum Chloroflexota; class Anaerolineae; order J102; family J102; genus M2005. The sequence continues at coordinate 1,412 of DUEQ01000524.1, read as the reverse complement.
TTCGCGGGGGACGCCCAGAGTCTGGGCCCGAGCTGTCATGCCCTTGCGGGGCAAGAAGTAGCGATCCAGCCCGCGGCCGAACCACAGCGCGTGGGCCGAAAGTATGTCGAGGACGACGGTGGCGGTGGCGATGGGGTGGGGCGCTTCGGCGACGCCCAGGCCCAACAGTCGGTTGAGCAGGGCGTGAAAGCTAACGATGACATCCGCGGGGTGTTCCTGGAAGAGGGCGCGCAGGGCCGGGCGCACGTAGGGGTAGGCCAGCCGGGTGAGCGCCTCCACCGCGAAGGCGCGGTCAGTCAAACGAAAGCCGATCTTCCAGGGGATGGCCCCTCCTCGCAGCATGGCGGGATACCAGGCGGGGAAGCGGTGGAAGGGCCATTTGCGGGAGTAGACCAGCGCATCCACCAGGGTGACGCGAACCGCATCGCCGTAGAGGTCGTGCAGGGCCTGGGCCACGGCCTGTGCGCCGGCCCGGTGCCCGCCGCCGGTGTCGGAAAAAAGGAAGAGAAAGCGTCTCGCGGCCATGGGGCCAACGATACCCGCAAGGGGGGCGTTTGACAAAATCCAGGCCCTTCGGGAGAATCAGTAAATTACGATTTTGTAGACGTGCGTCCAGCCAGATTCGCAATCTGGCGAGTTTGACGCTTAAATCACCGTCGTCTCATGTCACGGCGCAAAAGTTTGCAGATCGCAAGTGGCAAGTGACATCCCTCAACCTGCCTCCTGCTACCTGATATCTGCCACCCACACGCCTTTCCTTCTGAACACTGATTACTGAACACCGCCATGGACCCCGCCTCCGAACTCGCCCGCCATCTCTTTGATCTCCTCGACCGCTCCCTGCAAGCCATCTGGGATGGGGACGCGGACGCGTACGCGGCCCTGACTGCGGAGGATGTCTCCTTCTTCGAGTGGTACATCTCGCCCGTGCGCATCGACGGCCTGGATTTTCATTTACGGGAGATTTTGGTGCATCGAGCCGCATGGGCGGGCGTGGAGGATCTGGTGGGATTGCGGATCGAGCATGAAGTTTTGCAGCCGCGCATTCAGGTGTACGGCAAGACGGCCATCCTCACCTACACCCTATTCGTTCGGGTATTGCAAGGAACGCGCGTCCAACACTTGTCCCACAACGAAACTCGGGTCTTCCACAACTTCGGAGAGGAGGATGCGTGGGACTGGAAGCTGGTGCATTGCCATAAGTCGCCCATCGTCACCGCGGGCAGTGCGGGCGTGGTGCGAGGGTGAGCGAAGGTTGCGCTACGGTCGATGTATGGCGCTTTGGATCATACAGGCTCTCAACTGAAGTCAGTTTGAAACCCGGTTTCTTGCGTCTACGCAATCACGAAAAGTCCTAGTTACAATTCGATGTGGGTTTAGGCGTTCGAACGTGGCGGATTGTAAATCTGGCT
>DUEQ01000523.1 GCA_011192085.1 Caldilineae bacterium | reverse complement strand
CCGTTTACCCCGGATAGAGGAGAGCCCATGGCGTTCAGAGATCGCCACCCTCCATCAAATGACAAGTGCATTCATCGAGCTTCAATAGCCATTGGACTTTGGACATCGGACAGCCGACGCTTTCCTCGTCCATGGTCAATCGCCCATCCTCCTTTCAACTGGCCGTAATGATACCCGGAACCGGGCGTGCGTGAAAATCTGGGCGGTTGTGCTATCATAGGAATCTCAAAACGCCGTTCTCATCCTCTTCCCTCATTCCTCGTTCTCGATAGGAGCAAGATCATGGGCGAAGCCTTGGCTGCACATCGACCGGTGGAAACCAGCCGCCAGGAAGTGCGCAGTTGGGCCATGTACGATTGGGCCAACTCCGCGTTTAGCACCATCGTCGTCACCACGCTGCTGGGGCCCTATCTCTCCAACCTCGCGCAAAGCGCGGGCAGCGTGCAATTCCTGGGCTTTCAATTCGAACCCGACGCTTTCTTCCCTACCATGGTCTCGGCCTCGGTCGTCCTCCAGGTTATCTTCCTGCCCATCCTCGGGGCCATCGCCGACTATTCTCGACTGAAAAAGAGGTTGATGCTGTTCTTCGCGTTCATCGGCGCGATAGCCACGCTGTTGCTCTTCTTCGTCACGCCCGACATCGCCTTCCTGGGAACCAATGGCGCTGTGGTGATGGGGGGTCTGCTGTTCGTCATCGCCAACCTTTCCTTTGGCGCGGCCGTGGTGCTCTACAACGCGTTCCTGCCCGATATCGCTGAACCCATGGAGCGGGATCAGGTGAGCTCCTACGGTTGGGCGCTTGGGTATCTGGGCGGAGGCATTGCCCTGGCCATCGCGTTGGGATTGTTCACCCTGATGGAGGACAAGGGACTGGCTGTGCGTCTTGGCCTGGCCCTGGCGGGCGCCTGGTGGTTGCTCTTCACCCTGGCGTTCCCCGCCCGCCATCTGCGCCAGCGCCCGCCCCTGAAGAAGCTTCCGCCGGGCGAAAACTACCTCTCCCAGGGCGTCAAGCAGATCCTCCGCACCCTGAAGACCATCCATCGCGATTATCCAGAGACCCTGAAATACCTCGTCGCCTACCTCATCTACAACGACGGCATTCAAACCGTCATTGTGGTGGCGACTCTGTTCGCGGCATCGGAGCTGGGAGCGGAAGCGGATGTGCTTATGATCCTCATCCTCATGATCCAGTTCATCGCGTTCTTCGGCGCGCTGGCCTTTGGCTGGTTGGCGCAGCGCATCGGGGCCAAAAAATCCATCCTGCTTTCCCTGGTCATCTGGGCGGGCATCGTCATCTACGCCTACGCCCTCCTGCATCAGATCTGGCAGCTTTTCCTTCTCGGCGTGTTCGTGGCGCTGGTCATGGGCGGGTCTCAGGCCCTCAGCCGCTCCCTATTCTCTCAGCTCATCCCCCGCCAGAACGAATCGGAGTTCTTCGGATTCTATGAGATCAGCGAGCGGGGCACGTCGTGGATTGGACCGCTGGTGTTCGCGGCCGCGGTGCAGTTCACGGGCAGCTCTCGCGTCGCCATCCTTTCCATCATCGCGTTTTTCATCATCGGCCTGGCGCTGCTCATCCCCGTCAACGTGCGCAAGGCCATGCTCGATGCGGGCAACGATCCCACGGGCGTGATCATCTAACCTCTCTATTCCCACTTCCCAACATCCCTTATGTCCCAACACGCGCGAGTCGCCCTCGAATCCACCGTCATCGCCCACGGCCTGCCCTATCCCCGCAACTATGAGACCGCGCTTCATCTCGAAGAGGTGGTGCGCGCGGCGGGAGCCGAGGCCCGCACCTGCGGCTTCTGGCAGGGTGAGCCCGTGGCTGGGCTCACGCCCGAACAGATCGCTTACTTCGCCCGCGGGGAGGATGTGATCAAGGCCTCCCTGCGGGATATCGCCATCGTGGCCGCGCGCGGGCTGCATGCCGCCACCACTGTGGCCACCACCATGTGGGTGGCCCATCGCCACGGCATTCAGGTCTTCGCCACGGGCGGCCTGGGCGGCGTGCACCGCGGGGAGGATTACGATGAGTCCGCGGATTTGACCGCACTGGCCGCCATCCCCGTGCTCGTGGTCTGCGCCGGAGCCAAGGCCATCCTCGATCTGCCCCGCACCCGCGAGCGGCTGGAGACCCTGGGCGTGCCCGTCATCGGTTACGGCGTGGATGAACTGCCCGCGTTCTACACGCGTAGCTCAGGCCTGGCCGTGGATGCGCGCTGCGATACCCCCGAGGAGGTGGCCGCCATCTGGAAGGCGCACCGCCAATTGGGCCTGCGCACGGGCATGCTGGTGGCGGCGCCCGTGCCCGAGGAGGCCGCGCTGGATGAGGATGTCGCCAACGCCGCCATCGAGGAGGCGCTGGCCGCGGCCGACGCCGCGGGCGTGAAGGGAAAAGCGATCACGCCCTTCTTGCTGGCTCATATCGCTGAGCACACAGGCGAGGCCGCGCTGCGCGCGAATCTGGCTCTGTTGGAAAACAACGCCCGCCTGGCCGCGGCCATCGCGCGGGCGCTTCGGTAATCGGCTTATGGCGAAGAACGTCCTGGTCGTCACCCCTTTTATTTGGGAAGGTGGCCCATGGCGGGGCAAACGCACAGTGTACGCCATTTTGGAAGGATTCCAGCGCGCGGGCTATGAGGTGCATGTGGTTACAGCGACGAATCGCCCCGGCCTGGAAGAGGATGTGTGGGAAGGCCTGCACATCCACTACGTCCATCTCGCCATCGCGCCCGGCGCTGGGGAATTCGACGCGTTCCACTCCTTCCTCACCCACATCTCCCAGGATCAAAACGCCTGGCGACGGCATCTCACCTTTCGCACGCTCTGGCTGAGCTTCGTGTGGGGCGCGGCCCGTCGCGCGGATCAAGTGGCCCGAACGCACCCCCCCCGCTTCCTCTACGGCGTCAACAACCCCGGCATTCCTCCTGCCTGGCGGGTGGCTCGAAAACGCCATCTCCCCCTATTCTCCCGCATCATGGGCAGCCCCATCACCCAATGGACAGGCTCGCCTCTGAAGCTTTACCTGGCCCGTTTCGACGAACTTCTGGCCTTCAAACTTCCGGCAGAAGCCCTCATTGTCACCGACGACGGCACCATCCATGCGGACGACATTCAGCGAGAGCTGGGCGTGCCCAGGGAACGCATCTGGATGTTCCGCAACGGCATCGACAAATCCCGCTTTCAACGATCTTACGACAAAGGGGCGTTGCGCCGCGAGCTGGGGTTATCCCCCGAGGCGAAGGTGATCCTGTGGGTCTCCCAGCTTGTGAACTGGAAACACCCCGAGCGGCTGATTCACGCCCTGCCCCAAACGCTGACCCGCGCGCCCGAGACCCGCGTGATCATCCTGGGCGATGGCCCCACCCGTCACCATCTGGAGGCGTTGACCCAGCGACTAGGCGTTGAGCATGCGGTCCGGTTCGATGGCTTCGTCACTCGAGACAGACTCCCCGCCTATTTTCACGCGGCCGATCTCTTCGCCGCCTTCTACGATTACGGCAACATCGGCAACAGCACCCTGGAGGCCATGCTCTCAGGTCTCCCTGTGGTGGCGCTGAACAACGGGCACACCGCGGATATGGTGCGCGACGGCGAGAACGGCCTTCTCATCCCACCCGACCAACTTCAACGCATCCCCGATGCACTGTTGACCCTGTTGTTGGATGACGCGCTGCGGGCGCGTCTAGCCGCGAATGCAGCCCACTACGCAGACAGCATCCTCCACACCTGGGAAGAGCGCATCAACCTGGAGATCGCGCGAATCGAAGCGGCTCTGCCGTAGATCGAACGCAGATGTCGCAGGAATAACGGACTTCTGCAGATGAAAAATAAAACCAGGATAATCAGCGACAATCTGCATGTTTCAGCGCCATCTGCATTCTCATTTTCATCGGTATCGGCGACTGTCGCCCCCATCCCCGAATCGCGAGGTAAGCGATCTCATGCACATCCTCACCATTGTCGGGGCCCGTCCCCAATTCATCAAAGCCGCGCCCGTGAGCCGAGCCCTGCGCGCCGCGGGCCTGCGCGAAACGCTGGTGCACACGGGCCAGCACTACGACGCCAACATGTCCCAAATCTTCTTCGAGGAGTTGGGCATTCCCGAACCTGATCTGAACCTGGGCGTGGGCTCAGGCTCCCATGGCCGACAGACCGGCGAGATGCTCATCCGGTTAGAAGAGGTCATGCTGGCGCAACGCCCCGATTGGGTGCTGGTGTACGGCGATACGAACTCCACCCTGGCCGCGGCCCTGGCCGCGGTCAAGCTGCACATCCCCGTGGCCCACGTGGAGGCGGGCCTGCGCTCCTTCAACCGCCGCATGCCCGAAGAGCACAACCGCGTCCTCACCGATCATTGCGCGGACCTGCTCTTTTGCCCCACCCAAACCGCGGTCAACCACCTCCACCGGGAGGGCGTGCGGAAAGGCGTGTGGCTGGTGGGGGATGTGATGGTGGATGCCATCCATCTTTTCTCGGACCGGGCGCGCCGGCGATCGCATATCCTCCAACGGCTGGGATTGGAGCCTAAGGGTTATCTGCTGGCGACGGTGCATCGTCCAGCCAACACCGATCACCCCGAGCGGCTACGGGCCATCCTCGACGCCTTCGCCGCGGCGGAAGAGCCCGTGATTTTTCCCGTGCATCCCCGCACCCGCAAAAGGCTGGCCGAACTGGGTTGGTCGGAATCCACCTTCAGCGCCCGGGGCGTGCGCATGATCGAACCTGTGGGCTATCTCGACATGCTCATCCTGGAGCAGCACGCCCGGCTCATCCTCACCGATTCTGGCGGCATTCAGAAGGAAGCTTACATCTTCCAGGTTCCCTGCATCACGCTGCGGGACGAAACGGAATGGGTGGAGACGGTGGAGGCGGGTTGGAATGTGATGGTGGGTGCGGATGGCGAGGCCATCCGGCGCTGGATTCGCGATTTCGCGCCCCTAGGCCCGCCACCCCCCATCTTCGGAGATGGCCAGGCCGCGCAGAAGATCGCCCGACGCCTGCAAAACGGAGGCTAAATCCCATGACGGCCTTGCGGCGCGCAACCCGCCCCCTGTATAATGCCCATGCATCTCCCTCGACTCCCTAGCGATGATGAACGTCCAGGCCCGAAGAAGGATCGACAGCGCAGCGCCCCAGAAGCGTCTGCTGCAATCTCCAACTTGCTTTCGGGGACGCGCCCAGGCGGAGATCGCCCTGGTGAGAGCGTCCCATCAGCGCCGTCGCCACCGGGATGCCTATGGATGAAATCAAGCGGATTCTGCTGGTCACGGGCGAATATCCCCCCATGCAGGGCGGCGTGGCGGATTACACACGCGAACTGGCCCGAGCCTTCGTTCGGGCCGGGCGTGAGGTGGGGATTTTGACCTCGACTCAGGCTACACCTCCTGTCGGGGACGCCGACGTCGCTATCTTTCCTCACATAGAGCATTGGGGATGGGGATTGTGGGACGCCTTGGACGCTTTCACCGCGGACTGGCAGCCCGATGTCGTCCACTTCCAATATCAAACCGCGGCCTACGGCATGCATCCAGCCGTGAATCTGTGGGCCTGGCGACCCTGGTCCCAACGCCCGCGGGCCGTGACCGCGGTCACCTTCCATGATCTGCTTCCCCCATACCTCTTCCCCAAGGCCCACTGGCTGGGGTTGCGTCGCTGGGTCACCCACACATTGGCCCGCACCCTCGACATCGCCATCACCACGAACCCTAAGGACACAGCCCAACTTCGCCCCATCCGCCCCGATGTGATCGAGATCCCCATCGGCAGCAACATCCCCGACGCCTCGCCCGAAGGCGTCGACCGGGCGAGCTGGCGGGCGCGCTGGGGTGTGCCCGAGGATGCCGCCTTGATCTGCTACTTCGGCTTTCTCAACGCCAGCAAGGGGGGCGAAATGCTGGTGGATGTGTTGAACGCGTTGGTCGCAGAAGGGCGAAACGCACACCTGCTCATGATCGGCGGTCGGGTGGGCGCGTCGGATCCCACGAACCGCGCCTATTTAGAGAAGGTCGAGGCCCGCATCGCGGCGAGCGGCGTGGTCGATCGCGTCCATTGGACCGGCCATATCCCCGCGCAACAGGTCTCCGCCGCATTTCACATCTCCGATGTCTGTTTGTTGCCCTACCAGGATGGCGCGTCCTACCGGCGGGGAAGCTTCATGGCTGCGTTGGAGCATGGCATGGCCATCGTCACCACCCCGCCCGCCCTCCCCTATCCCGACTTGGAGGATGGCGAAACCCTGCTCTACGCCCCGCCCGATGACGTTCAGAGCATGGCCGCCGCGGTCGCGCGCGTGATCGCCGATGAGAGCCTGCGGCAACGGTTGGGGCGCCATGCCAAGGCGCTCTCGCGACAATTCGGGTGGGATGCCATCGCCGCAGCCTGCTTGCGGGCGTATGAAGGGGAATACGCCCCCTAACGCCCTCGCTCATTCTGGCACGAACCCCATGAATCATCCCCTCTCCCCTCGACATCCACCCCCGCGCTGGCTTCTGCTCCTCTCGGGCGTGGTGATCGCGGCCGGATTGGCGTTGGGATGGAGTCGGGGGGCGCTGGGGGTGATGGATGGCGTGGGCTATGCGGTTTGCCATCAGATCACCGTGCGCACCTATGTTTTCGGCGATCGGGTCATGCCCCTGTGCGCCCGTTGCACAGGCCAATATCTCGGCGCGATGGCAGGCTTTTTCATGGCCCTGGCATGGAACCGAGGACGGGCGTCAGGCCTTCCATCGCGCGGGATGACGTTGACGCTGGTCCTTTTTCTGGCGGTTTGGGGCTTGGACGGCGTCAATTCCTTCATCTTTCTGCTCACCCAGCAGCCATTCCTCTATACGCCTCACAACCTGTTACGATTGATCGCGGGCATGTTGCAGGGCGTTGCCGTGAGCATGCTCTTTTTGCCCTTCTTCAATCAAGTCTTCTGGCGTCAGCCCGATCCCCGTCCCGCGCTCAGAGGCTGGCGAGATATGGCCGCCATGCTCTTGCTGGCGGCGTTGCTTACCCTGGCGGTGAACAGCCGCTGGCCCGCGCTGTTCTACCCCCTGGCCGCGCTCTCCTCGCTGGGTGCGTTTCTGCTTCTCAGTCTGGCGGGCGCGCTGATCACGGTCATGGCGCTGCGCGCGGAGAATGCAGCAGAAACCTGGGGGGATTTCCTGCGGTTTCTCCTTCCAGGAATGGCCTTCGCGGTTCTGCTTATCCTCGCCATCGATGGACTGCGGGCCTGGGGTGAACTAGCAGGCTTGCCGTAAGGCCCCGTCGTGCTATAATGAGAGCCAGACGTCGAGTTCGGCGTCCGATTTCGCACCTTGCCCTCTCTTTGGAGGCAGTCATGGATTATGCCAAAGCGATAACGTTCATCTTTCAAGATGACAACTGGATCGGAACGCTCCTCATCGGCGGCGGCGTCACCCTGCTGGGGTTTTTCTTCTTCTGGACTCTGATCGGACCCTTTCTGGCCTATGCGCTGCTCACCGGCTATATGATGCAGCTCATCCGAGATGTGTACAAAGATCCTGACGCCGAGCTTCCGCCCTGGGAGGATTGGGGAGCGAAGATGGCGGACGGCCTCAAATTGATGGTGGCGCAGTTCATCTGGGAGCTGCCCCTTTTCCTGGTGATGATACCCTTCCTCGGGGCCATGATTCTGTCCACCATCTATCCCGATTCCGATGTGTTGGCAGTGTTCGCCATCGTCAGCTATTTCGGGTTCCTGTGTCTGACGTTCTTTTATTCGATGTTCTTCATGATCGTGCAGCCCGCCATGACCATCAATCTCACCATCCATGATGCGTTCGCGCGGGCGTTCGACTTCACCGGCATCTTCCGCATCATCAAAACGCATCTGGCGGAAGTGCTTATCATCGCCCTGTTGGTGTATGGCATCAGCTATTTCGCCGGCATCATGGGAATGGTGATGCTCCTCATTGGCGTCGTGTTCACCAGCTTTTGGGTGATGCTGGTGCGAGGGCATCTTTACGGGCAACTGGCCCGGCTGGCCTTCCCCGCCACGAACCAGGAAACTGATCTTGCAACCACATCGCAACCCACAACGAACGCCTGATGAAAATCTGGAAGCCTCTTCTGTTCCTTATCATCCCCACGCTGGCGTTGATGCTGGTCGCGTGCGCTGGCGGCGCCAGTGGCGACCCCGCCCAAACCGTGGAACGCTATCTCCAAGCCAAAGTGGAAGGCCATGAACAGACAGTGCGCAGCCTCCTTTGCTCGGAGATGGAAGCCAACACATTCCAGGAGGTCAACGCATTCACCAGCGTCTCGGGCGCTCACATCGAGGGCATGAAATGCCAGTGGATCGAGGGCTCGGATGTGGTAACGTGCGAGGGCAAGATCGTGGCCACCTATGGCGCGGAAGAGACGGAGTTCCCTTTGGCCGCCTATCGGGTGGTGAAAGAGGATGGCGAGTGGAAGTGGTGCGGGGAGACGGCCCCGCCGCAGTAAGGGGGAAAGGCCCATGTTCTCCAAAGAGAATCTGCTTGCTCTGGCGTTGGCGTTCATGGTCATCTTCCTCATCATCGCCGCCACAGGCTCCTCGCCGCAGTGGATTTATCAGGGGTTTTAGTCAATGACCCATGTCCGCTGTCTCGCGTCCCATGTTGGGCCATGCAACCCGCCACTGATGACTGAACATGGGGCTCGGGCTTGAGACGATCCTGGTTTTCGCGCTCTTCGCGTTGCTCTACGCGGGGTTGATCCGCGGGCGGGCGCGAAGATGGGCCTTGCTGGGGGCCAGCGCGCTGGCTGTTTTCTGGCTGCAACCTTGGCTTCCCTTGCGCTATGCCGATTTCATCCTGCCCTCTCTGACGCTGGTTCTCACCATCGCGGGGTGGTGGGTCACGCGCAAGCGCGGGGAGGAGGTGCAGCCCGTGCGACGGGAGGATTGGGCGGCGTTGGGCGTGGTGATGGCAGCGGCTCTGCTCATGGGGATGAACCGATTTCTGGCGCCCGACCTGCGGCTAACGCCTTCGCGTCCGCCCGGGCCGCCCCTTTGGCTGACTATCATCGCGATCGCCGCCCTGATACTGACCCTCATCGCCTGGCAACTTCGTCGAGGCAGGCAAAAAGCGCTGCTCCTTGGCGGCGTCTTCCTTATCCTGGCCCTGTTCGTCGTCCTCAAAACCCCAGCTTTGACCGAAGCCCTGGCCCGCTGGTGGCGCGGCCTGACAGGCCAGGATCAGACGTTGGCCAGCGCGGGCGATCTGCGTTGGCTGGGATTTTCCTACGTCAGCTTTCGTCTCATCCACACCCTGCGCGACCGCCAGTCGGGCCTGCTGCCCGAGTTGGGTCTGGCGGAATATGTGACCTATGTCGTGTTCTTTCCCGCGTTCATCGCCGGCCCTATCGATCGGGCTGAGCGGTTCCAAAAGGATTGGCTGGCTCTGCCAGACATGCAAGGGGTGAGCGCAGCACGCCTGGGCGAAGGAGCCATGCGCATCCTGACGGGCATGTTCAAGAAGTTCGTCATCGCCGACACGCTGGCCATGGGCATGGCGCTTACGCCCGCCCTGGCGCAACAAACGCATCATGCGCTGGCCCTGTGGGGGCTGCTCTACGGCTACGCCTTCCGTCTTTACTTCGATTTCGCGGGCTACACCGATATCGCCATCGGCGTCGGGCTTATGCTGGGCGTGCGCCTGCCCGAGAATTTCAAACGCCCCTACCTGAGTCAGGATATCACATCCTTCTGGCAGCGATGGCACATCACCCTCAGCAATTGGGTGCGTTTCTATTTGTTTTCTCCCCTCACCCGCGCTCTGTTGCGTCGCAAACCCCGTCCCTCACCCACCCTCATCCTCTTCCTCGGCCTCATGGCCACGATGATCGCCATCGGCTTGTGGCATGGCATCACCTGGACGTTCTTCGTGTGGGGCGCATGGCATGGACTGGGCCTGTTCATCCACAAGCAATGGAGCGATCGCACCCGCAAGTGGTATCGGGAATTGGCCAAGCATCCGTGGCGCAAGCGGGCGTGGTCGGTCATGGCCTGGTTTCTCACGTTCCAATTTGTGGCGTTGGGCTGGGTCTGGTTCCTGCTGCCCGATCTCTCCCTGGCGATCCGCACCTTCCTGCGGCTGTTCGGATTCTAAACTCACATCGCATTGCGCGTCATGCACGTTCGGGAATCAGCCGCCGCATCATGCGATGCAGCAGCTCGACCTCGGGCGCGTGCATCCATCGCAAGATGAGGTAGTAGATGACACCGCCGAGGATCCCCGGAACCAGCAACGTCGTCAGTCGAGGGATCAGCCCCGCGACGCCCATGTGGGCCATGATGAACCCGGCGCTGACGTGGAGAGCGACGCCCATGACCGCGGCCGCGACCAGCGAGACCAGCGCCGCCCGCCATACGCCGCGCCCCAGCCGCCCCCCCCAACGATAGAGCAGAAAGATCATCATCAGGGCGTGGGCCATCTGCTTCATGCCGTCGGCGAAGGCCAGGCCTAAAAAGCTGAGATAGGGGAGCAAGGTCAGCGCGAAGAGGAGATAGACGCCCACAGCCAGAATGCCGACGATGGCCGGGGTCTTACTGTCCCCGCGGGCATAGTAGGCGAAATTCAGGGGCCAGTCCACGCTGGCGAATACCAGCCCCACCAGGTAATAGCGCAGGGTGAGATAGGTCCAGTAGGTGTCGGTGGGCGTGAATTCRCCGTGCTCGGCCAACAGGCGCACCGTGGGCTCAGCCAGCACCCACAGGAACACGGTGGCGGGGACGACCAACACGAGCACCGCACGCAGACTCGCGGCYAGGGTGCGTTTGTACGCGTCCCAGTCCTTGGACGARGCCCAGCGAGAGAGGCTGGGCAGGGAGGCCATGGAGATGGCTACCGCCACYAGCCCGTGGGGAAGCTGGTAAAGGGTTGTGGCCGTGCGCATGAAGGCCAGGCTGCTGTCGCCTGTGCCGCTGGCCAAGCGTCGGTCGATGCCCCCTTGCACCATGCCCACCAGCACCGCGACCAGGATGGGCAGATAGAGCTTCCACACCCGCTTCAGCACCGGATGCCGCAGACGGCGGGTCAGGTGAAGGCCTGCGCCCCGCAGGTCGGGCAGGCGGAACGCGAGCTGGATAACCCCGCCCAGCATCATGCCGAAGGCCAGGGCCTCGATGCCCAGTTGCTTATGGAACAGGGGCACGACGATGATCACGCCCATGTTGTAGAGTGCGTCGCCCACGGCCGCCAGGGTGAACTTCTCTCGGGCGAAGAGGATAGCGGTCAGCCCGCCCGAGGCGCTGAACACCCAGATGACAGGCGCGGTGATGCGCATGAGGCGGATGGCCGCCGCCTGATACTCGGGCGAGAGATCGCCGCCGATGAGGAAAACGATCTGCGGCGCCAAGACCTCGACGATAAGTACGGCCACGCCCGCCAGAATGGCGATGGCCGTGAAGATGACGCTGGCCACCTGCGCGAACTGGCCCCGCTTCTCTGGCCGTCGATAATCGCTGAGCACGGGCACCAGCGCGGCCGACAGCATCCCTCCCACCAGCAAGTCATACAAGATTTTCCCCACGAACTCAGCCAAGGCATAGGCCGAGACCAACCCCGTGGCCCCATAGAAGTGGGGGATGATGATCTCTCGCACCATGCCCAGCACCCGACTGAAGATGCTGGCCAGACTGAGCATGGCCGCGTTGCGGGCGATGGAGGGATGGGCGTCCTCCGGGGGGAGATCGGCGGTTTGGATGTCGCTCACGCGTCGGTCTCCGGATCACAACCATGCCGTTGGAGGATATCCCGCACGATGGCTGAGGTGGCGCGGCCGGGCGTCAAATCCACAAACGCGATGCGTCCGCCATACTTCGCCACGATCTCAGCCTCGGGCGGTTTGGGACCGCTAGGCCGGTTCCAATCCGCGCCTTTTACGTAGATGTCAGGCTTTAACGCAGCCACCACCGCCCGAAAGTCATCCTCATCCCACACGATGACCGCATCCACCGCGCGTAGCGCGGCCAGGAGCAACGCCCGCTCCTCCTGGGGCAGGATGGGGCGAGTTGGGCCCTTACGCCGCCGCGTGCTGGCGTCGCTGTTCAGGCCCACGATGAGGCGATCACCCATTTCCCTGGCGGCCTGTAAATAGTGTATGTGTCCCGCGTGCAGCAAATCGAAATGCCCGTTGGTGAAGACGAGGGCCAGCCCCTGGCGACGCCAATCCGCGGCCAGGCGGGCGCAGGCGTTCAGATCATCGAAGATGGATGCGTTCATGCGGGCATTTTAGCATGTCTGAAGGCGAAACAGGTAACTGTTGACATCCCGCGCCAAGCTGGCTGGCATGGTTTCCTCTGACCAGGCCGATGATCGTCCATGTCGCCCGGAAATTGATCTGGCGTCTCAACCATGGTATAACATCCCCTATGCCCCGCCCCCTCACCGATCCCCAACGCTTCGATGCCATCCTGCTGGCCTTCCGGCGCCCACACATCCTTCAGACCAGCCATTGGGCCGCGCTGAAAGCGCCCGTGTGGTCAGGCCAGCACATCGTTTGGGGCGATGACCACGCGCCCCTGGCCGCGGCCAGCATCCTCACCCGCCGCCTGAGCTCCCTGCCCGTCAGGATCCAGTACGTCCCCAAAGGCCCCATCGTCCAGCCCAGCCTGGACGCGTGGCGACAGACGCTGGCCGACCTGGAGGCCCACGCCCGACGCTCCCGCGCGCTGTTCATCAAAATCGACCCCGACGTGGACGTGGACAGCGACCTGGGACGGGCGTTGGCCGCGCTGCTGCGGGAGCGGGGCTGGGTCTTCAGTGCGGATCAAATCCAATTCCGCAACACGATGCTTTCCGATCTGACGGCGGGCGAGGAGGCGCTGTTGGCGGGGATGAAGCAGAAGACCCGGTACAACATCCGTCTGGCCGGACGCCGGGGCGTGATCGTAACCCCTAGCGACGATTTCGAGGCGTTTTACCATCTCTACGCGCTGACCTCCGCCCGGGACGGCTTCCTCATCCGTCCGCGGGATTATTACCTGCGGGTGATGACGCACTTGCAGGGACATGGGTTGGGGCAGTTGTTGCTGGCCTGGGTGGAAGATAAGCCCGTGGCGGGGCTGTTTCTGTTCCGTTTCGGCCCCACAGCCTGGTATTTCTACGGCGCATCCAGCAACGAGGGCCGCCGCCACATGCCCACCTACCTGCTGCAATGGGAGGCCATGCGCTGGGCCATGGACCAGGGATGCACAACCTACGACTGGTGGGGCGCGCCCAACGAGCTGGACGAAAGCGATCCCATGTGGGGCGTGTATCGGTTCAAGCAGGGATTTGGCGGAAAGTTTGTGCGATGGATCGGCGCGTGGGATTACGCGCCTCGTCCGGGCTTGTATCGGGCCTACACGCGGGCCATGCCCAGGGTGCTGGACTTCATGCGACGGCGGGCGAACCCGCGCGGATAGCGATGAAAATGGAGACTGTTCGATGTTCAAAGTCGATCCTTGCTCCGTCGGATGACGAATCTGGCTGGGAGCAGGTCGCCTCCAGGATGGATTGCGAATCCGCCCGTCATCCTCTATTTTCGAAACAGCTCCCCAAAGAACCCCTCCACCGTGGGCAGGGCAATCCAAACGACTCCCTCCTGCGCCTCCAGCCATGCCCGCGGGGCCAGCAACCCCAGGCTGTTCCCATCCTCCGCCTTCGTCTCCACCCGCCTGAGCTTCTTCGACCGTAGCAGCTTCCGCAGCCGGGACGTCGCCGCCAGCAGCGCCTCATTCCCCTCGCCGATGACATGGCACCAGAAATCGGCTGTGGTCGCGGCAATGCCCGACGGCTCGTCCCGACGGGTGTTCTTGATCTCGAAATAGAGATTGCCGGTCTCCCCCGCCCGCTTATCCCACTTCACCTCCACGCTGAATCGAGGCGTCTTCGGCAGGATGACGGACAGATCATAGCGCTGGCTCGTATAGCCGATGCGCACATGCGCACCCTGAAGCATGAAGTAGAGGGCCACGCGCAACTCGTTGTAGTGCCCCTCGCGCAGTTGATATGCGAACTGTTCGGGCGTATTATGGCGCATGAAAATCGAATATGCTAGATGAAAAGTGTCCAGCGTCCGGCCAAGGGATAAACAGATTGGTAGGGGTGTTATGCCACCGTTAGCGTCCGCTCACCGAAGCGGGTCGCCCGCTCGAACGCGTAGGCGATGCGGAAGAGCGTCGCTTCATCCAAAGGTCGCCCGATGAACTGCACCCCCACAGGAAGCTGCGCCCCATCCTCCTCCACAAAGCCCGCGGGCACGGCGATCGCGGGCACGCCCGCCAGGGCCGAGGGCAAGGTGAGCGCATCCAGCAGGTAGAGGGCCACCGGATCGGTGGGGGCCTCGCCAATGCGGAAGGGCGGGATGGGCGCAACCGGCGCGATGAGCGCGTCGAAGCGCTGGAAGGCGTCGTCGAAATCGGCCCGGATGAGGGTGCGCACTTTCTGGGCTTTGAGATAGTAGGCGTCGTAGTAGCCAGCGGAGAGCGCATACGCTCCCAGCAGGATGCGGCGTTTCACCTCGGGACCGAAACCGCGTCCACGGGTGAGTCGATAGTTTTCCTGCAAATCGGCCGCGCCCGCGCTGTACCCATAACGCACGCCGTCGTAGCGGGCCAGGTTGGCGCTGGCCTCCGCGGTGACGATGAGGTAATAGACGGGCATGCCGTAGTCGGTGTGAGGAAGGGAGGCCTCTTCCACGGTTGCGCCCAGGTCGCGCAACACGCGCACCCCCTCCTGCGTCGCCTCTCGCACGCCCGGATGCATATCCTCGGTGAGATACTCCCTGGGCAGGCCCAGCCGCATCCCCTTCACCCCACCATCCAGCATCTGGCTGAAGGGAGGAACCGGGTCGGGGAAGGTCGTGCTGTCGCGAGGATCATGCCCGGCAATGGCCTCCAGCAAGATGGCGTTGTCGCTCACGTCGCGGGTGATGGGGCCCACCTGGTCCAGGGAGGAGGCGAAGGCGATGACGCCATAGCGGGAGACCCGACCGTAGGTCGGGCGCATGCCTACGGTGTTCGTCCAGGAAGCAGGCTGGCGCACGCTGCCGCCCGTATCCGTGCCCAGCGCGGCGATGGCCTCGCCCGCGGCCACTGCGGCCGCAGGGCCGCCGCTGCTCCCGCCCGGCACATGATCCAGGGCCCAGGGATTATGCGTCACCCCATACGCCGAATTCTCCGTGCTCCATCCCATGGCGAATTCATCGGTGTTGACTTTGCCCAAGATCACCGCTCCCCCCTCCCGCAGCTTACGGATGACCGTGGCCTCGTAGGGGGGCATGAAGCCTTCCAGGATGCGAGAGGCCGCGGTCGCGGGCATGCCTTGCACCGCGATCACATCCTTAATGGCCAGGGGAACGCCCAGCAGAGGCGCATCCTCGCCCGCGGCCCGACGTTCATCGGCCAGCCGGGCTTGGGCCAGGGCGTGATCTTCGGCCACGTGCAGAAAGGCGTGGATGGCGTCATCCCGATGATGGATGCGCTCCAGATAGGCTTCGGTAAGCTCCACCGAGGTGATCTGCCCCGAACGCAGCCACGCTCGGGCCTGGTGAATGGTTTGGGGAAGCGCGCTCATTGGCTGCCCTCCAGCACCGCATGGACCTTAAAGTAGCCATCCTGGCGTTCAGGCGCGTTGGCCAGTGCGTCCTCGGCGTCCAGACCGGGACGGGCCTCGTCGGGGCGCATGACATTGCGCAGAGGCAGCACCAACGCGGTGGGATGGATGTGGTCCGTGGGGACCTCCTGAAGCTGCTGGGCATAGTCGAGGATGGCCGAGAGATCGGAGGCGTATTGGTCCACCTCCTCGTCGGTAAGGGCCAGCTTCGCCAGCTCAGCGATGTGTCGCACTTCGTCGGGAGTGAGTTTGGGCATAGGAGGGAGGCGATGATTGAGCAATGATGAGGACAATCTGTTGACAGGCTTATTGTGAGGGGTCAAACCATGAACCGTGTGGGCGTCACGTTTTACGCTTGCCGTTTGACGCAATATGTTAGCGGCGACAAAGGCCTGTAACGAAACCAGCCTCAACGAGCGGGCCTGTACAGTCACAATAACAATGCGTTTTTACCACATAACGCTGGTTGCGAGCAAACCCGCCTCACCCGCTCTTGGACGCAGTCTGACCCCATGGGTATACAGGCTGGAACCCCGCCCATCATCTCTCGCGGGAGGGAATGGGATTGCAGCAAATCACTGCGGAACTGAAGATGACAACGCTGACGGCGAGCGTCAGGCCTGGGGCCGTCTCCACAGGTTCTCCATATTCGTGTGTTAGACTCATAGCGACCTGCTGAGAAGTTTGCTGATGGCCAGATTGAAAAGGAAGATGCCCTGAATGCACCGAGACGATAGACGGGAAATTGGC
>DUEQ01000522.1 GCA_011192085.1 Caldilineae bacterium | reverse complement strand
CAATTCAATTTTTCTTTATGGAGACGGTCTTTTTGAATGCATTCCAATACATCCGGCCCGAAAGCTTGGAAGAGGCCGGACGCTATCTCACCTCCGACCATCAGGTGAAGCTGTTGGGCGGGGGCGCCACCCTGTTATTGCAAATCAAGGCGGGCGAGATCGCCCCCGACATCTTGCTGGATGTAAAACGCCTGCCTGGATTCAAAGATGTGCGCTATCATCACAACCAGGGATTGAAACTGGGGGCGGCGATCAATTTGCAGCATCTCGTCGTGGGCCTGGAGATCCGGCGGCATTATCCCTTGCTCCATCAAACAGCCCAGAAGCTGGCCTCGCCCCAGGTGCGCAATCGGGCCACCATCGGCGGCGCCCTGGCCTGGGCCTCGCCCGTCTCCGAGCTGGCCGCGCCCATGCTCTGCTACGACGCCGTTTGCCACGCCTGGAGCCCTCGCGGCCGCCGCGAACTCCCCCTGGCCGAATTCTACCTGGGGGACTTCAAAACCGCGCTGGCCAGGGATGAGATCATCACCCAGGTGCACCTTCCCTCCTTCCCCAACCGCACCTACGGCGTCTACCAGCGCCAGACCGTGCGTCATGATGGTCGGCGCATGATCGCGGGCGCAGCCGTGCTGGCCATCCGCAAGCAACAGGCCCTCATCCATTGGCGCATCGCGGTCCTGGGCGTGGATGATCGGCCCAGGCGCATTCCCGAGGCCGAGGCCGCACTGGAAGGCGCTCCCACCGCGGAGGACGTGGCCCGGGCCCTGGAGATCGTCCAAGCGAACATCCACCCGATGGATGCAGTCTACGCCCGGGCGGACTATCGCCGCGCCTCCCTCAACGCTCTGCTGAAGCAGGCCATCACCGAAGTCATTCACCAACTACAGAGCCTACGATCATGAAACATGACATCTCTTTTTCCATCAATGGCGAAAGGGTGCGCCTGACAGTGCATTCCCATCAGACCCTGTTGGAGGTGATTCGCTCGGAGCTGGAATTGACGGGAGCGAAATATGGGTGCTCCACTGGCGAATGCGGCGCGTGCAGCGTCCTCCTCGATGGCGAAGTGGTCAACTCATGCATGGTGCTGGCTCCCGAAGTGGATGGCGCAGAGATCTTGACCGTGGAGGGATTATCCGGCGACGAGGAATTGCACCCACTGCAAAAATCCTTCATCGACCATCATGGCGTTCAATGTGGCTATTGCGCGCCGGGCATGCTCATCTCCGCCAAAGCGCTGCTAAGCCGCACCTCCCGCCCCCACGAGGAGGAGATCCGCGAGGCCTTGGTGGGCAACCTGTGTCGCTGCGGGGCCTATGCCGACATCATCAAATCCATCCAGGTCGCCTCCCGGGCCCGACGTTAGAGGTGTCGCCATGATCACGCGCAAACCCCACATCATCGGCAAACCCTTCCCCCTGGTCGAAGCCCAGAGCAAACTCACGGGAGTGAGCTGCTACGCGGGGGACGAGCCTTTCGGCCCCGATCTCCTGCACGCCCGCATCCTGTTCAGTAAACGCGCCCACGCCCGGGTGCGACTACGCGGCGTGGAACAGGCTCGACGACTGGAAGGCGTAGCCGCTGTGCTCACGGGCCGAGAGGTGAACGCGCGGTTGGGCGCGCGCATCGAGGACCGCACGCTGTTGGCCGTCGATGAGGTGACCTATGCAGGACAGCCTCTGGCCGTGGTCGCTGCGGAATCCCCCGAGATCGCGATGGCCGCGCTCGCCACAATCCAGGTGGACTATGACGATCTCCCCGCGGTCTTCGATGTTGAAGCCGCGCTCGCGGCTGACGCGCCTCTCGTCCATCCCGACATGACCGCCTATCCCGGCTTCGATCAGGTCCAGGCGCAACCGGAACGCAACATCGCCCATCGCGTCCTGTTGCAACGAGGCGATGTGGACGCCGCCCTGGCCGACGCGGCCTTTGTGTTGGAGCGAACCTACACCGCGGCGCCTCTGCAACATGCGCCCATGGAGACTCATGGCGGCGTGGCGCAGCAGCGCGAGCGCGAACTCATGCTATGGCTGCACGTCCAAGCCCCCTTCCTGCAACGCCAGGTCATCGCCCGAGCCCTGCACATCCCCCCCCAGGACCTGCGCATCATCACCCAATGCGTGGGCGGCAGCTTTGGCAGCAAAGTGTTCGTCAGCGTCGAGGCCCTGCTGGCGGCCATCGCCCGAGAAACCCATGGCCGCCCCGTGCGCCTGCACCTCACCCGCGAGGAGGAGTTCCAGGCCATCTTCATGACCCCGGCCATGCGCGCGCGGGTGACCATGGGCCTGGACGATCAGGGACGCATCATCGCCATGCGCGCGGTGTACGATTGGAACGTGGGGGCGAGCGTGGACGCGTTCATCCTGGAAATGCAGCGCATCGCGCTGGCGGGCACAGGCCCCTACGCCATCCCCAATACCGATATCCAGGTCAACGCCATCTACACCCATCTCCTGCCCGCTGCGCCCATGCGGAGCCTGAGTATCGCGCAGATGCACTGGGCCATCGAACAGCATGTGGACGAACTGGCGGAGATGGCCGGGATGTCCCCTCTGCTGTTGCGGCAGCGGAATCTGGTCAAGGGAGGCGATCAGCTCTTCTCCAACTTCATCATGCACGCCAACGGGCTGGAATCGTGCGTTTTGGAGACGGTGCGGGCCATCGGCTGGCAGCCTGAACGGGATCAGGATCCCTCGGGGCCGGTGGTCCGAGGCAAGGGACTGGCCATGGGCTGGAGCCCTATCATCGTTTCCCCCCATTGCAAAAGCCGAGTCACCATCCAATGCGATGGCGATGAGCTCTGCTCGGTGATCGTGGATGGCGTGGATGTGGGGCAGGGCTACTACGCGTTCATCACCCAACTCATCGCCTTCGAGCTGAATCTCCCCATCGAGTGGATCACGGTGCATCCCACGGACACGGGAAACCATGAGCCCGACTGGCAGGCTATCTACCACAACCTGTTGTGGAGCACGGGACGGGCCCTGTTGCAGGCCGTAGCGGAGATGAAACGCCAGATCCTCTCCTACGTGTCGGAGATGTGGGAAGAGCCGATGTCCAATCTCGATATCGTGGAAGGAGAGGTCATCTCCTACGCCACGCGACGACGCCTTTCGATACTGACGTTGCTCCAGGAAGGCGCGGGAGAAGGGGAGCCGCCTGTCTTTCGGGCCACGGGCGTGTACGAAGCGTCGGAACAGGATGATCGCTTGGAGAACATCTTGCAGTCGTACGCCGCCACGGGCTACGCGGCGGAGGTGGCTGTGAACCTGGAGACCGGGCATTTGACGGTGCTGCAACTGGCCGGGGCCGCGGATGTGGGACACGCCATCAATCCCGAAGGGGTGAAGGCGCAACTAAAAGGCGGCATCATCCAGAGCATCAGCCTGACATTGCTGGAGGAGATGCAGTTCGAGAACGGCGTTCCCATCTCCATCGATTTCATGAGCTACCCCATCGCCACCACCGCGGACATGCCCCAGAAGTTGCATCCCATCGTGGTGGAGATCCCCCAGTCCACCGGCCCCTATGGCGCCCGCGACCTCTCCAATCATGTGATGGTGGGGGCCTCCGCGGCCATCGGCAATGCGATCTATCAAGCCACGGGCGTGCGCATTCGCGATCTGCCCATCACGGCCCAACGCCTTTATGATGCGCTGCGGGCCGATTCATAGCGGATCTCATCCGTCGCGCGGCGCCCCCGCTTCCTTCACTGAGGCGACGGCGCGAATGACATCGCCCCGGCGAGCCAGAGCCGCAGTCAGGCCGAAGAGCCAGCCCAGGGCCAGGAGCATGGGATGCCGGGCCAGGCCCGGTCGTCCGAACCGATAGGCCAGCCCGCCGGCCAGGCCGTGGGGATTGGGGATATGCGCCAACCGCTCGACCTGAAACCCAGCCACGTCCAAGGCCAGGCGCAGGCTCGCGGGCGTGAAATGGACCCGATGACGGGGCAGATCCCAATGATACCAGAACGCCCCCAGGACGCGCGCGCCCCATCCCGCCCGATTGGGGACCTCCACGATGAGCCGTCCATCCTCGCGCAACGCGCCGCGCAGCGTGCGCAGCGCGGCCACGGGGGAATCCAGATGCTCGAGCGCGTGCCACAGGGTGATGACGTCGTAGGCTCCCTCGGGCAGGGAGGCTTGCTCCACGCTGGTTTGCTGCACCCGCACGCCCTGTTGCCGGGCCCGCGCCGCGGCCCCTGCGTCCGGCTCGACGCCCTCCACCTGCCAGCCCAAGCGGATGAGGCTGGCCCCATAGGCCCCGCTGCCGCACCCCACATCCAGCAACCGGCCCGGCGGCGGAGGCGGCGGCATCCACGTCCACCCGCGGACGCGGGCCAGCCCGCGGGTTAAGAATTTGGGCAAGGGTAGCGCCTCCAGTTGGGGATAGCCAAAGCCCGTTCGCACGGTCGCGGCCAGCCGCCCCCGCCAGCCCCTCGCGGGACGGCTGGCCCCCTGATGAGGCTCGTAATCCCCTGCGTAAGCGGCCCGACGCTGCGCCTCCCCCCACATCGCGGTCGCGGTCACCCCCGCGCCGCAATGGGGACAGACCCACACGGGGTAGCGTCGGGCGTCGTCCATGCGGTAATCGGGCGCAGAGATCAGCAGCCGGGCCGCGGCCCGACCGCAGATAGGGCAACGCGGATTGCTCATTCCCGCAGCATGACGTCGGTCCAGGCCTCGATCCAGGCCTCGCGATTGGCCGCGATCTCGCCGGGCGTGAGCTGCACCGGCTGGGAGGGGACGTCCGCCCATCTCTCGAACAGTTCGCCTACCGCGGCTTTGCTGTTGGCGGGATACACCCACATGTGGGTGGGGATGTCCTCCTGAAACGCGGGACTGAGGAGGAAGTCCACCAGCTTGTGCGCGGCCTCCCAGTTCGGGCTGTTGGCCAAAACGCCCACGAATTCGATTTGCTCAAAGCTGTTGCCAGGCGTGTTCACGCTGGCCGTGGGCGGCTCGGGCAGGTTGTTGAAGAAGACCTCGGCCGCGGGGCTGGTGGCGTAGCTCACCACGATGGGACGGTCGCCTTCGCCGCCCGATCCCGCGGTGAACTGGCCGAAGTACGCGTCGCTCCACCCGTCGGTGACCAACACGTCGTTCCCCTTCAGATCGCGCCAGTAGTCCAGAAAGGTGTACTCGCCCTTGTCGCCGAAGCGCCACGCGGTGACGAACATGAACGCCAGGCCGGGCGAGGAGCTGGCCGGATTCTCCACGACTGTCAGGCCCTTGTACTCCGGCTTGAGCAGGTCCTCGATATCCGCGGGCGGTGCGATGCCGCGCTCCTCGAACCACTGGATGTCGTAATTCAAGGTGACGTAGCCATAATCCATGGGCAAGAGCCGGTTTTCGGGGTCTAGCTTGAATCGGTCGGGGATGTCGGCCAGGTGGGGCGATGCGTAGGGCGCGAAGAGGTCGCCCGCCAACGCCCGGCTGAGGAAGGTGTTGTCGATGCCGAACACGACATCGCCCAAGGGAGCGTCTTTGGAGAGCAGCAGCGTATTCAGCATCTCGCCCGCGTCGCCCGCCTTGAGGATGTTGATCTTGATGCCGGTCTCCTCTGTGAAGGTTTGCAAGACCTCTTCGCTGGCGTCGAAGCTGTCGTGAGTGACCAGGGTCACCTCGGTGGATGGGGGGGCCTTGGTCGGCGCTTGCGTAGGCATTGGCTCGGGCGTCGCCTTTGGGGGAGTGGGTTGGCCGCTCTCCTCGATGCGCATGGGTGCGCTTGCCTTGGGCCCTTCGGACGCGCACGCGGTCAGCATCAGGGCAATGGTCAGGGTTAGGATAATGAAGGGGATGCGTTTCATGATGGGAACCTCCGTTTATCGACTTGTACGGTGAATGACGAGAATGACGCCTGTTTTCAGAGACAACCGCGCTTCCTCCGCCACCAGCTCATTGCTCACCCCGCGGCTGCTGCCGAAGGGCAGGATGGCGTCGGTCAGCGTCCAGCGCAGTCCGTGATGATAGGTCAGGCCCGTCACGTCGGGGGTGAGGGGGATGACCGAGAGGATATCGCCCGGCCTCCCCCGCACGACCAGCTCATCCCGCACCACCCACGCCCGCTCCGGGCCGTTGACCAGGATCACCCGTAGGTCCGCGTAGTCGGGATGGGCCAGGAGGAAGATGTTGGCCAGGGTTTGATCCAGCCGCCCGCCCAGTGCGCCCAAGAGAATGACCTCCTCGGGCGCGAGCTCGCGCGCAGCCCGTAGGGCCAGCTCCAGGTCAGTGTCGTCCTTATCCTGGGGGTAGGAGTCCAGATCCGCGCCATCGCGGGAAAGGTGGAGGAGGTCGGTGCTGTCCAGGCTGTCGAGATCGCCCACGACCCGGTCGGGCGTCAGGCCCAGATCCATGGCGTGGCGAGCGCCCCCATCCGCGCAGAGGATGACATCCTCGGGACGGATGAGCGCGCGGGCATGGTCGGGATAGGGGAGTTCGCCGTTGGCGAAGAGGATGATGCGCATGGGACTGCTGAGCGTGTCTGTAAGGGTTGAGCGTGACATAGAAAAAACCGTCTGCCGGGGTAGGCAAACGGTTTCGATCCGTACGTTTCGCGATCGTTCTCCCTACGCCGGCATTACCCGGATCAGGTTCAGGGGTCGGTGGCGGATGCGGCCACCCTCTCAGCCGGGCTCACCCCAGCTCCCCCGAATCGATTGGATTTTCGCCTCTCATTATAGGCCCGAGGAGAGCGATTGTCAATCTTCCCCTGAGTTAAGCTACAATACACGCATCTGTTCACTTGCCCTCTTCAAGCCATCACCAGCTATTGGCAGGTGGCAGGTCGCAGGTTTGGCAGCATCACATGCGACCTGCTACTGACCACTTGCGACGCAAGATATCAAGCCTGCGTGCTCTGTGTATCGTTGCAATCAGTTAGACACCCAAGGACGCTATGATGACATCGCCTTTAGCCCGCGGCGAAGCGCCTGGCAAAATCATCCTTTTCGGCGAACACGCGGTGGTCTACGGTCGTCCGGCCATTGCCGCGCCTGTCACCCAAGTCCAGGCCCGAGCCCACATCCTGCCTGCATCCACCTGCACCGTCGAAGCCATCGACCTACACCAACAGGTTGAGGTGGCCCGCGCGCCTGCCGATGATCCCTTTGCCCTCATGGTGAACCTGGTCTGCCATGCTCTTCAGCGACCGTTGCCCCCCTGGCGCATCGTCATCACCTCCGACATCCCCATCGCCGCGGGCCTGGGCAGCGGCGCGGCCATCTCCGCGGCCATCGCCCGGGCCATGCTCGCCGGGTTCAACGCCCGCCTGACCGACGAAACCATCTCCGCCCTGATCTACGAGGTGGAGAAGCTGCATCATGGCACGCCCAGCGGCATCGACAACACCGTGGTCGTGTACGGGCGCCCGGTCTGGTTTGTGCGTGGACGCGAACCCGAGCCCTTCGCGGTGGCTCGTCCCATCCCTCTCCTCATCGCCGACACCGGCGCGCCCAGTCCCACCAAGATCGCGGTGGGGGATGTGCGGCGGGCGTGGGAACGGGAGCCCGTCCGGTTTGAGGCCCTCTTCGACGCGGTGGCCGATATCGCCCGGCAGGCCCGGGCGGTCATCGAAGAAGGGACTATCTTGGCCTTGGGACCGCTGATGAACGCCAATCAGGAGCTGCTGGCCCGGATGGGCCTCTCCTCTCCCGAGCTGGATCGTCTGATCCAGGCCGCGTTGGGCGCGGGCGCGGCGGGTGCGAAGCTCAGCGGAGCGGGCCGCGGGGGCAACATGATCGCGCTGGTGACGGAGGAAACCGCTGAGGAGGTGGCGGAGGCGCTGCGGGCCGCAGGCGCGGTGCGCATCATCCCCACCACCATCCTCCCTGCCCCAGCCACCTGACCTATGGTACAATCTCAGCAAGTTCCCGAAATTTCTCTGATTTTGCAATCTAGGGTCAAATCATGTCCCCTACGCAAACCATTGCCATCATCGACGCGGACATCCGCAGCGGCGAGGATGAACTCGCCCGCGAGCAGGTCCTCGCCCGACTGCACGCATTCTCAGGTCAATCCATCACCCCCCTGTGGGTGAACTGGCTGCGATCCCGAGCGGACCTGCGCGTCGTCTGCATGGTGCACGACCTCACCCAACTGGATGATTTCCTCATCGATGTGCTGCGCGAGGCGCGCGGGGTCATTGGCACCCGGGCCGCGCTCTCCTTCGGCGGTCGGGCGAATATCAACCGCTTGCTGGAGATCCCCATGGCCGCCAAGGGCCAACTCGACGCGGCCAACGTCCGCATCAAATTGGCTCCAGGCTACGACCGGGAAGCCTTTGACGCCATCTGGAAGCTGCCCGAGCATCCCCAGGTCAAACCTGTGTGGCTCCTGCGCACCTATCACGGATTCGACGCCGATCTAAACATGCTCCTCTTCTCCGAGGCCCATCCCGCCATCAATGGCTACATCACAAGCTGGCTGCGCCCCGTGGATGGCCTTATTGACACGCAACTCTGTGACGTCATCGACTGGCATCTGCTGGCCTCACCCGATCAGATGATTCAATTGGCCGAACAATTCTTCGAATTCAATCAAGAGGACTGATATGCCTTCATCCCCCCGCTTCGAAACCATCCTCTTCGACATCGCCGAGGGCGTTGCCACCATCACACTCAACCGGCCCGACCGGCTCAACGCCTTGACCACGCAGATGAGTAAAGCGATGCTGGCCGCGCTGAAGACCTGCGCCCGAGATGATCACATCCGCTGCGTGGTGATCACCGGTGCGGGACGAGGATTCAGCGCAGGGCAGGATTTGACCGAGCTGGCCCATACGCCCGACGGCTGGACCGTGGGCGACCACCTGCGCCACGGCTACAACCGCCTGATCCTGGCCATGCACGACCTGGAGAAGCCCATCATCGCCGCGGTGAATGGCGTGGCTGCGGGCGCGGGCCTGGGCGTGGCCCTGGCCGCGGATATGCGTATTGCGTCGGAGAAGGCCAGCTTCGTCCCCGCGTTCATCAGCATCGGCCTCGCGCCCGATAGCGGCGTGAGTTGGCATCTGCAGCGGCTGGCGGGCCCCGCGCGGGCGTTCGAGCTGTTGGCCACAGGTCGGAAGGTGAAGGCGGAAGAGGCCCTGACCATGGGGCTGGTCAACCAGGTCGTCCCCGCCGAGGCGCTGGAGGAGTCGGTGAACGCGTTGGCCCGCCAACTGGCCCAAGGCCCCACTCGCGGCATCGGCCTCACCAAACGGGCGTTGAACCGGGCGGCTACGGTGAGTCTGGCTGAAGCGCTGGACTATGAGGCTCAAATGCAGGATATCGCCATCCGTACGCAAGACCATCGGGAAGGCGTGCAGGCCTTTCTTGAAAAGCGCCCGCCCCAATTTACAGGCGCATAACCTGAATCGCCCCCTTCCCGCTCCCTTGCGAAAGAGCGCCATGTCCGCCTTCAGCCGTTACCGCGCGGTCCTGCTTCTTATCCTCCTCCTCGCCTTTGGCCTGCGCCTTCACCAGCTCGACGTGCAGAGCCTGTGGTACGATGAAGGGGTGACTGCGCGCGTGGCCCAGATGGGCACGGGGGAGCTGGTCCGCTGGACCGCGGACGATATCCAGCCGCCCCTCTATTACCTCCTGCTGGGCGGCTGGCTGCGCATCTTCGATCCCTGGCCCGGCAACATCGCCTACCTCATGCGCTTCTTCTCCGCGGGCTTCGGGCTGCTGCTGATCGCGTTGATGGCCTCTCTGGCCCGACATCTGTGGAAAGCCTGCGCGGGCCTGCTCACCCCGTTGGCGGCTGCCATCTCCCCGCTCATGGTCTATTACAGCCAGGAAGCCCGCATGTACGCCATGCTCCTCTTTCTGGTGACCCTGGCCGCATACTGGATCGTCCGCCTGCTTGACCATGTGGGGATGGAATCGCCGGGGGCGGAGCGCAGGCGGTTAGGGTATCTGGCTCTGTATGCCATCACCGGGCTGGCTGCGATGTACACGCACTATTTCGCAGGGTTCGCGCTGCTGGCCCTGGCCCTCTATTGGACGCATGTGTGGGTGCGGGAGAGCAAGCATGTCCGGGCGTTGGGAGGCTTCGCGCTGGCCAATCTGGCCATCCTCATGGGCTACCTCCCCTGGCTGCCCGCGATGTGGCGGCGTTTTCAGGTGGACGCCAGCTATTGGTCCGGGCAGTTGAAGTTGGACGAGGCCCTGCTGAAAACCCTGGCCAATTTCACCACGGGGGCGAAGGAGACCTTCCGGGTGGAGGATGCGCTGGTCTGGCTGCCGTGGTTCGGGCTGGCCGCCATCCTCTGGCTGGTCGCGCTCATGGCGATGCGCCGTCGAGGCGAGCAACGGCCTGTAGCCCTCATCCTCCACTGGCTGATCCTGCCTCCAGCCATTATCCTCTTCCTGGCCTACCGCACACCCAAGTTCACCCCCCGCTACCTACTCATCAGTTGGCCCGCGTGGGCGCTGCTCATGGGCGGGGGCGCGGCCGCGCTGTGGACCTGGCCCCAACGCGGGCGGGGATGGATGCGGCCCCTCATGCGGACGCTGGGCGTCATCAGCCTGGCGCTTGTTGTGAGCGTCAGCGCCTTGGGCCTGGACAACTGGCGCCACGACCCCAACTTCGCCAAGACGGCCTGGCGGGAGGCCATCGCCTACATGTTCGAGCATCGCCAGCCCGACGAGGCCGCGCTGCTGGTCTCGGGCCACGCCTACCCCGTGTTTGACGCCTATCTCCCGCCCGACGCGTCCCCAAAATGGCAGGTTCCCCGCTTCCGCCTGCCTGAGATCGAGATTTTGGACGTGAATCAGGTGTTGGGATGGGGGGAGAGCGCGCGGGCGTTGAACGATAACCTGGCCGACTTCGGCGGCGTTTGGCTCTTCCTGTGGCAGGATGAGGTTGTCGACCCCGCGCACGTAGTTACCATTCAACTGGGACGCTACGCCCATGAACAGCCCGCGCCCCAGTTCGCTTTCCTCAACCTGCGCCACTATCGCCTCCCGCCCGACTTCCATGCGCCTGAGGAGCCGCCCATCACCCAACCGGGCGCGGCATTCGATAACGCCATCGAGTTGGTGGGATTGGAACCCGCGTCGGGGGGCGTGTGGCTCTACTGGCGGGGCCTCCGGCCCGCTCTCCCCGACCTCCACGCGGTCATCGACATCGACCGGGCGGGCGAGGCGCTCCTCTACCTGGACCAACGCCCGGTCGGCTACGACTTCCCCACCACCCACTGGAATCCGGGCGACATCTATCCCATCTGGCTGCCGGTGACGGGCGATTTGCAGGGCGCGCGGCTGCGCGTGCGGGTGTACAGCCGGGCCACGGGGGACATCCTGGGCGATTTCGAGACGACCTTACCCTGAGAAATCGCCAATAGTTAATGACCAATTGCCAATGGCTAATGGACTGCTGCCTCCTGAGTGAACTCGCAACCTGCCTTTTCATCCTCCGTGGTGCTGGCAAACCCGCATGCAGGTCTAACCAGATGTGTCGTCCAGGCCCAAACTGGCCTCGATGGCCTCAGGCGACTCGCCCGCTTCCAGCCGGTCGATCATCTCGCCCAATTCAGGATCATCCATGTCCTCGCCCAACTCGTTCTGCATGGTGCGCATGAATTTCGCCAGCGTCCGCGGGTCTTCGCTCTCCAGCCCGGCCAGCAGCGACTCATCCTCCATCAACCGATCCAGCCGGTCTTCCTCCGAATGCACCACCGCCACCCGAGAGACGAGCCGGTGCAGCCGCTCGCTCCCGCAGATGGGACAGAGGGGCGTAGCGTCCTGGGCCGCGCTCACCGTGCGGAAGAACAGGGCCACCTTCTTGCGGCAATCGAAGCAATAGTACTCGTAGATGGGCATGATCACCTCCGGCGTTGCATTGGATCGAGACATCCATAGTATAATCAATGGCAAGGTGTTTCAAAAATAGCCACTCATGTGTCATTCTGAGCGGCCGGAGGGAGCGAAGAATCCCCTGGGTGCGGGAAAACGCGATTCTTCGGTCGCCGCGCTCCCTTAGAATGACACGAACGTGATTTTCATCGATATCGAGGGCCGCCCCTCGCCAGGCCTGCATATCCATTCCCCCCTCACTCCCACCCTTCAACCATGGACACCACCTACTCCCATCAACGCACCGACCATTTCGGCGTGCCCGACGAACCCCGCCCCGTGGTCATGATCCTGTCTGGCCCCTCGGGCGTGGGCAAGGACTCCGCGCTGGACGCACTGGAGAAGCTTGGCGTCACCTTCCATCGGGTGGTCACCGCCACGACGCGGCCGCCCCGCCCGGACGAGGTGAACGGCGTAGATTATCACTTCGTGAGCATGAAACGCTTCGCGGAGATGATCGAGAACGACGAGCTCATCGAATACGCCATCGTCTACGGCGATTACAAAGGCGTGCCCAAGAGCGAGATCATCGAGCCCCTGAAATCGGGCGTTGATGTGATCATGCGAGTGGATGTGCAGGGGGCGGAGACCATGTCGAAAAAGCTGCCGGGCGCGGTCACGGTCTTCCTCACCACCTCCAGCGAAGAGGAGTTGATCGAACGGCTGCGGGAGCG
This sequence comes from Caldilineae bacterium, assembly GCA_011192085.1. Classification (GTDB taxonomy): domain Bacteria; phylum Chloroflexota; class Anaerolineae; order J102; family J102; genus M2005. The sequence goes on along the minus strand of DUEQ01000522.1, from coordinate 4,200 downwards.
CAAGACCGATTCGGAGGAGCAGATCGCGATCCGCATCGCGCACGCGCGCAAAGAGCTGGAGGAGCTGCCCAAATTCCAGTACGCGGTTGTCAACCGCCACGACAAGCTGGAGGAGACCGCCCGCGTGCTATGGGCCATCCTCACCGCCACCCGCGCCCGCACCGACTACAAACGGGTGGAGATTGAGGCCCACTGAGGTGTTGAGTTCAGTTATGGAATAGGTGCGTCCCACTTCGGCAAGTGCAACGCACCTCAGCCAATAATCGTTTATGTCGAATTTAGCTCGCTTCGCCCAGGTCGTGGTCCTCGCGCCCATCGACCGTCGCCCGCCCAAAACCGATAAGCCGGGCCGGATGGAGACCCTGGTGGATTTCGATCCCCGCCGCCAGGTCTTCACCTACGGCATCCCCCGAGACTTACGCGGACGCATCGAGCGGGGCATGGTGGTGGAGGTTCCCTTCGGGCGAGGCAGGCAGTTGGGGCTGGTGTTGAACCTGAACGAGTCCGCGCCGCCTGAGATCGCGGTGAAGTCTCTGGGCGAGCCCATCAGCGAGGGGCCCGCGCTGACGCCCGCACAGATGGACCTGGCCCTGTGGATGAGCCAGCACTACCTCGCGCCCCTCAGCGAATGCGTACGCCTCATCCTGCCGCCCGGCTTCACGGCCAGGAGGGACCTGTGGGTGGAGTACGCACCTGGCGCGCCCATCTTCCCCGATGAACTCACGCCCGCACAGCAGGCGCTGCTCCTGCGGCTGAAGAAAGCGCCCATGCGCCTGAAGGACCTGCGCCAAACCGACCGGCGGCTGGTCTCCGAAGGCGTGTTGGGCGAGCTGCGCAAGCAGGGCCTGGTGCGACTGGTGGACCGGGGCAAGCTCAAACGCCCCAAGCCCAAACTGGAGACCATGCTGACCCTGGTCATCCCGCCCGAGGCCATCGATGACACGCTCATGCGCGTGGGACGGGCCAGCAAGCAGGCGGACGCGCTGCGCTGGCTGGCGGAGCAGGGCGGGGAAGCGCCCCTGGCCGAGATGAGAAAAGCCACAGGGGTGACAAAAGCGCAGGTGAGTGCGCTGGCGGAGAAGGGCCTGGTGCGGGTGGCGAAAGAAAGGGTGGCGCTGACCCTTCCTCCCGAGCGCGCCTCCGAACAGGTGATGGCCCTGCGCGCGACCCGCAAATACCGGGCCGGGCTCCAGGCCCTGGCCCAAGCCCCCGACCGGGCCATGCTCCTCCCCGACTGGCGCAAGGCCACGGGCCTGACCCTGACCGACGCTCGCCGGCTGGCCGAGTGGCGTTTCATCGAGATGAGCGAGATCGACGTGTGGCGCGATCCCCTGGCGGGCCGCGTCTTCCACTCGCCCCGTCCGGCCCTCCTCACCGAGGACCAGCAGCGGGCCTGGGCGGCCATCGAAGCTGCACTGGAGGAGCAGGGGGCAAGGGACAGGTGGCAAGTGGAGGATGGGACCTCGGACCTTCTACCCCTTCCCCCGCCTGTATTTTTATTGCATGGGGTGACGGGGAGTGGCAAGACCGAGATCTATCTGCGGGCGCTGGAGAAGGCCGTGGCTGCAGGCCGCAAGGGCATTGTGCTCGTGCCCGAGATCAGCCTCACGCCCCAAACCATCCGCCGCTTTGCCGGACGCTTTCCGGGCCGGGTTGCGGTCGTGCACTCCAAGCTCACCGCGGGGGAGCGGTTCGACGCATGGCGGCGAGCGAGGTCGGGCGAGGTGGATGTGGTGGTGGGCTCCCGGTCGGCGCTGTTCGCGCCCCTGCCCGATATCGGCCTCATCGTCGTGGATGAGGAGCACGATCCCGCGTACAAACAGGCCCGTACGCCGCGCTATCACGCCCGGGACGCCGCGGTGCAGCTCGCGCGGCTACATGGTGCGGTGACCATCCTGGGCTCAGCCACGCCCTCCCTCGAAAGCCAGTTCAAGGCCCGACGGGGCGTCTACACCCTGCTCAAGCTCCCGCGGCGGGTCATGGGACACCGCGAGCGGGGCGAGATCCGCATGGCCGAGCTGCCGCCGGTGGAGATCGTGGACATGCGGGCGGAGCTGCGCGCGGGCAATCGGTCCATGTTCTCTCGCAGCCTGCGCCGGGCCCTGGAGGAGACCCTGGCCCGCGGGGAGCAGGCCATCATCTTTCTCAACCGCCGGGGCAGCGCCACCTTTGTCATGTGCCGRGATTGCGGGCATGTGGTAAGATGCCCTCGTTGCAATGTCCCCCTCACCCACCACTGGGGCGATGTGCTCATCTGCCATCATTGCAACTACCGCCAGCCTATGTCCAAGGTYTGCCCCAAATGCGGCAGCCATCGCTTCAAGACCTTTGGCGCAGGCACGGAGCGGGTCATGGACGAGCTGCGCGCGGCGTTCCCGCAGGCCCGGCCTCTGCGCTGGGATCGGGACGTGACCGGCGGCAAAAGGAGCCACGAGTCCATCCTCCAGGACTTCATCGACCACAAAGCGGATGTGCTCGTGGGCACGCAGATGATCGCCAAGGGCCTCGACCTGCCCCTGGTCACCCTGGTGGGCGCGCTCAGCGCAGACATTGGCCTCTTCCTGCCCGATTTCCGGGCTGCGGAGCGCACCTTTCAGATTCTGATGCAGGTTGCAGGTCGGGCCGGACGCTCGGAGCGGGGCGGCAAGGTCATCTTTCAGACCTATCACCCCACCCATTACGCCATCCTCGCAGCCAGCCAACACGATTACGACGGCTTCTATCGGGTGGAGATGCGCTATCGCCAGGAGCATGGCTATCCGCCCTACCGCCGTCTCACCCGCATGATGTACCTGGACGCGAACCGGGAACGCTGCCAGCAGGAAACCGCGCGCATGGCCGCGGCGCTGCGGCGTCGAGCCGAGGAGCTGGGCCTGGAGCATGTGAGCCTCATCGGGCCCGCGCCCGCGTTCTTCAGCAAGGAGCGGGACAAGTACCGCTGGCACATCCTCATCCGGGCGGAAGACCCGGCCCCTCTGCTGGCGGGCGTGGCGCTGACGCCTAACTGGCGCATCGACGTGGACCCGGTGGATACGCTGTGACCCCCCGTGCGCCCCAGGTTGATATTTCGCATTGCTCCGTCCGATATGAATCCGGCTGGGCGCAAGTCGCTTCCAGGGCGGATTGCGAATCCGCCCGTTGATGAAAGCGATTTTCATCGGTAGCGGCGGGCTGCCACACGTGACGCCTGTTTTGAAAGAGAGATGACAGCCGATGGAGGATGAAGGACGGCTGTGGCGCTTCTCCGTCGTCCAGCGACCTTTCATCGGTGTCGGCGCGGGTAACCGCCCGTAGCGCCTGATTTCAATTCGATGGGAGTTTAGACCTATGACCACCAATCACGCCCCCACCCTCATCCAATTGCGCGAACTCAGCGCGGAGCTGGGCCGTCAACTGGACGCCCACCATCTCACCATCGCCCTGGCGGAGAGCTGCACCGGCGGCCTGCTGGCCAGCATCCTCACCGACATTCCCGGCAGCTCGCATTACGTCATGGGCGGCGTCGTCTCCTATAGCAATGACGCTAAGATGAAGGTCCTGGGCGTGCGGGCCGAGACCCTGGAGGCCCATGGCGCGGTGAGCCCTGAGACCGCGCTGGAGATGGCCCGCGGCGCGCGGGCGCTGTTCCAGACCGACCTGGCGATGGCCATCACGGGCATTGCCGGGCCGGGCGGGGACTCGCCGGAAAAGCCCGTGGGATTGGTCTATCTGCATCTGGCCGCGGCGGAGGTGGATTGGGGGGAGATGCATGTGTGGCCTCATGATCGCATCGGGAATAAGCAAGCCACCGCGGCTGCGGCCCTGCGGCTGGCCCTGCGCTACGTGAAAGAGCGGACAGTGTGGGTGGATCCTAAACCGCCATCGCCCGCGGAGCCGCCCACGGTGCTGGTGGAGGCGTCATGGCGGAACGGCGCGTGGCGGATCGAGGCGGTGTGGTTGGGCGGTCAGCGCAAGCAGGTGGTGGGGATGGGCCGCCAGCAGCGCACGCCCGAGGGGATTTGGATCATGACGGTGGAGTTCGGGGACGGCGGTCGGGCGGAGCTGGAAGCGGATGTGGACGCGGGCGCGTGGCGGCTGCGTCGGCACTGGCCCGCGCGGCGATATGCATAATTTGGACGCGTTTTTCCCTTTCACCTATAATTGAATTAGCCAAATCCACCAACAATCGCGCGGGAAGGCGTTGTCCTGCGTGACAAAAAT
>DUEQ01000521.1 GCA_011192085.1 Caldilineae bacterium | reverse complement strand
TCGAGCCCTGTCACCAGGTTGCGCACTAGGTAAAACCCCGAAAAAACAACCAGCGCCACCACAATCACCTGGATGATGATTTTCAGATACCGCTCATCCCGCCAGAAGGGCACAGGGGCATGATCTGATTTCTTGAGTGTAGTCATGGCTCCTTCCTGCGATATGATGGGAAAGGTGCGGAGCACTTGAACTGGGCCCATTGGCCCAGCAGAACTTCATTTTGTGCTACAGCGGACCCAAAAGAGCGCCCAGTTCAGGTGCGTCGCACTCGCAAACATAAGCATGCTGGTGCCAAGGAGGGAAGAGCGCAGGCCCTTCCCTCCTCTTGATTGTTCTAGATGAGCGATTTAGCGGAACGGAGGCGAGTACAACAGACCGCCGTCCTTCCAGGAAGCGTTCATGCCGCGAGGCAGATTGAAGACGGTGTCGGGACCCAGATTGCGATCGTAGATCTCGGCGTAATTGCCGACCTGCTTGATGATGTTGTAGGCCCAGGCATTGTCCAGGCCCAGCTTGGTTCCCATGTCGCCTTCCACACCCAACAGCTTGCGGATGTTGGGATCCTCGGCGTTCTTCATCTCATCCACGTTCTGAGAAGTCACGCCGGATTCCTCAGCCTGGATGGTGGCGAAAACCATCCACTTGACGATGTCGAACCACTGATCGTCGCCATGGCGCACCACCGGCCCCAGGGGCTCCTTGGACAGGGTTTCGTCCAGGATCATGTGCTCTTCGGGGTTGGGGAACATGGACTGGCGGGCGACCAGACCCGATTTGTCGGTGGTGTAGGCGTCGCAGCGACCATCCAGATAGGCGCCGGTGGTTTCATCCGCGGTCTCAAAGACGACGGGGGTGTATTCGATGCCGCGGGAGGCCATCTGGTCGGCCAGGTTCAGCTCGGTGGTGGTGCCAGCGCTGACGCAGATGGACGCGTCCTGCAGGTCCTCCAGGGTCTTGATGCCGCTGTCCTTGCGGACCATGATGCCCTGGCCGTCGTAGAAGGTGGTGGGGGCGAAGTTGGCGCCCAGCTCGGTGTCGCGAGTCAGAGTCCAGGTGGTGTTGCGGATGAGGACGTCGATCTCGCCCGACTGCAACGCGGTGAAGCGCTGCTTGGCGTTCAGGGGGCGATATTCCACGCTGTCGGTGTTGCCGAACACGGCCGCGGACAAAGCCTTGCAGAAGTCAATGTCGAAGCCGGCGAAGGAGCCGTCGGGCTGGAGGAAGCCGAAGCCGGGGACAGCCTGATTCACGCCGCAGATGATCTTGCCGCGGGCTTTGACGGTGGCCAGGGTGCTTTCACCTTCCTGCGCAGCGGGCTGTTCCTCAGCAGGCTTTTCGGTGGGCTGCGCTGCGGTTTGCTCGGTGGCCGCGGGCGGCTGAGTGGCAGCGGCTTCTTCGGTGGGTGCGGGGGTCTCCTTGCCGCCGCATGCAGCCACGGCCAGAGCGGCAATCGCGAGGACGAGCAAAACAATGAGCACTTTTCGGGACATCAGGAATTCCTCCTTTTTGAGTGAAAGCTTGGTGAGAGAAGACAGGAAAGAGATAAATCAAATCGAACACAACGATCTCCCAGAGTTCGTTGATATCCGATAGATTCCCTGGAACAAGATAGAGGCCCTCGCGGCGCTGCGGCGGGCGGGATGGCTTCCTCCAAAAACATGACCGAATAATACATCAAAAAACCAAATATCGCCAAAAGAATTTGACGGCCAGAAAGGGGAAAAAAGTAATAGGCTTTCCAATTCTTCCAATCAGGCAAACAAGTCCTAGAAAATTACCATGATGAAGACGATCTGTCAAATCGGTGCGTCGGGAGGGGAGGCGCATTCCAATGCCCGGCGGCCATGCCCGCTTCTGGCCGCCCGCGTCCCCGTTCTCGCCCGGCTTGGCCTATCCCGACCCGATACGGTAAGATAATTGCATGCCCGATCCCATCTTCGATCCCAACGATCTCCCCAACATCCCCCTGGAAGACCGCGGCTATGGCTATCTGGCGGGCACCGAGCTGTTTCTGGTGCGCCATGGCCAATCGATGACGAACATTTACCAAAATTTGGTCTCTTACGACCCCAATCTCACCGCGCTGGGTTGGGCGCAGGCCCTGCATGTGGGCGAGTACATGGCCCGGGAATTTCCGGTGGATGTGGTCATCAGCTCGCCGCTGCGGCGGGCGCACAGCACGGCCCTGGCCGTGGCCCATGCCCAGGGGCTGGAGGTCATCAAGATGCCGGGACTGGAGGAGTTCTTCGCCGCGTTTTACGAGGAGATGCCCCTCCATCATCCCACGCGGCCATGGTGGGGCCGTAGCGACTGGACTCCCACCAGCGAGGGCGCGCCCGGCTTCACTGCGTTTCGCGATCGGGTGTTGACCACGCTGGCCGATATCCTGGAGACGTGGGCGGGCAAGCGCATCTGCGTGGTCAGCCATGGCGGCGCCATGGGGGTGATCACCGCGGCCATGGTGGGGTCCAATCAACTTTCGGTGTGGCAGCACAACACGGGCATCAGCCACTTTCTGTGGCCCGAATGGAAACGCTGGATGGTCATGTTCATCAACCGCCGCGAGCATCTGCTGAACCTGAACCCCGATGATTATCCCCATCCGCCCGAGACGGAGCCTGGGGAGGGCGACTTCTATCGCATCCCCGAGGGCCTGATCCAGTCCTGGTCCGATCTGCCCGCGCACCCGCAGCTCGCCTTTCTCAGCAACCACTTGCGCCGCACCGATCGCATCCTCTTCATCCAGCCGCCCGACCCCCTGACGCCCCTCCGGGTCTCGCTGCGCTCCCGCGGCGCGGTCATCCTCAGTGATGACCTGCAATTGCTGGAAGCGGGCGAGTTGCGCCGGGCCGTGCTCAATGCCAACCACATCCGTTATCAGTATCTCTTCCTTCCTCTGCCCTACCCCGAAGGCTATTTCGATTACGTGGTCATTCCTGAGGGGCGCCGCCAGGTGGGAGAAGATGAGATCGCGCGGGTGACGAGGGATGGCGCGGGGGTGCTCCGATATCGCGCATGAGCCTGGGCGAGATGACGATGGATAATGGGTAATGGGTGCTGGCGAGGGGAGCGCTTCACTTCTTCACGGCTTCATGCTAGAATAATCCCCAATCGCACATTCCAACCCCAGCCGCTGTGGCTGGGCAATCATCGCGTCGATTGATTTCATTCGGTTTTACAGGAGGAGGCGCATGCGTCTATACGAATTCGAGGGCAAACAGCTCCTCGAAAAAGCAGGCGTGCCCATCCCGAAGGGGTTTTATGTCACCTATTCAGCGATGGGCGCGGTGGGGGCGGACCCCGAATTGGAGCGGATCTTCGATGAGCTGGGCGGCCGGGAGGTGGCTGTGAAGGCGCAGGTGCTCGCGGGCAAGCGGGGCAAGGCGGGGGGCATCCATTTCGCTGATTCGCCCGAGGCTTTGCAGCAAGTAGTGGAGGCGATGGTGGGAAGTGAGCTGCTGGGCGAGACGGTGACGGGGGTGCTCATCGAGGAGAAGGCTTCTTTCGAGGAGGAGTATTACATGAGTCTCACCTACGATACCGTGGCCCGGCAGCCGGTGCTGGCCATCAGCCGCGAGGGGGGCGTGGATGTGGAGACCTTCGCCAGGGAACATCCCGACAAGCTCGTTCTGCGGCGATTCGGTCCCATCGTGGGCCTGATGCCCTGGGTGGCCCGAGACGCTGCCGCGGAGGCGGGCTTTCGGGGACGGGAGCTGCGGCAGATCGCGGCCATCGCGGTGAAGTTGTGGCGGGTGCTGGTGGATAATGACGCCCGGCTGGTGGAGATCAACCCCCTGGTGCGCACCGCGGACGGCCTGTTGCTGGCCCTGGACGCGGCCATCCTCCTGGATGGGGATGCGCGGGTGCGGCATCCTGAGACGAACTTCCCCCCGCGCCAGGCTACGGGCCGGCCTCTCACGGAACGGGAGCTCATTGCCCAGGCCATCGACGAGGGGGATTACCGCGGCGTCGCGGGCAAATATGTGGAGCTGGATGGCGACATCGGCATGCTGACGTCGGGCGGGGGCGGGTCGATCACCTTGATGGATGCGGTGGCCGCGTTTGGGGGCAGGCCCGCGAATTACACCGAATATGGCGGCAATCCCCCCGCGGAGAAGGTGTATCGCCTGACCAAGGTGGTGGCTACCAAGCCGGGACTGCATGGCTTGCTCATCGCCGGGGGCATCGCCAATAACACGCGGGTGGATGTCACGTTCGAGGGCATCGCCCGGGCGCTGGAGGAGATCCGACCTGAGTACCCCATTGTCATCCGTCGGGCCGGGCCAGGCGAGGAGGAGGGCTTGCGGCTGATGCGCGAGCTGGCCCAGCGCCTGGGTTTGGATATGGAAGTCTATGGCGCGGACTTACCCATGACCGAGTCCGCTCGCATCATCGTGGAAAAGGCTGCGGCCTATCGCCAAAAAGTGGAGGGCAAGTGATCATGGGCATCCTCATCAACGAAAATACGCGCGTGGCGGTCCAGGGCATCACGGGACGCGAGGCGTCGAAAGTGACCCGAGAGATGCTGGATTATGGCACCAAGGTGGTCGCGGGCGTCACGCCGGGCAAAGGAGGTCAGGAGGTGCACGGCGTGCCCGTGTATGACAGCCTGAGTCAGGCGCTGGAGGCCCACCCCGCCATCAACGCGGTGCTCACCTATGTGCCGCCCCTGGCCGTGAAGGATGCGGTCATGGAGGCGCTTCACTACAACATTCCCTTCATCAACATCATCACCGAACGGGTGCCCATGCTGGACGCGGCGCAGATTCATGCTTACGCCCGGTTGCGCCGCACCCGCATCGTGGGACCCACCTCGGTGGGGGTCATCCATCCCCAGGCTCGGGTGAAGCTGGGCCCCATCGGGGGCGTGAATGTGGATCGGGTGTATCAGCCCGGTCCGGTGGGAGTCATCTCCAAGAGCGGGGGCATGACCACGGAGACGTCGTGGATCATCCGCCAGGCCGGGTTCGGCATCTCCACGGCCATGGGGATCGGGGGCGATTTCATCAAGGGCGGCAATTTCGTCGATCTGGTCCCCATGTTTTTCAACGATCCCCAAACCGAGGCCATCGTCATCTTTGGCGAGCCGGGCGGCGGAGATGAGGAGGCTCTGGCCGAGTATGTGATGCAGCACGGGCTGCAGAAGCCCATCATCGCGTTCATTTCGGGCCGATTTGTGGATCACATGCCTCAAGGCGTGCAGTTTGGTCATGCCGGCGCGGTGGTGGAGCGGGGCATGGGCAGCCCTGCGGTCAAGATGGCCGCGCTGCGCAAGGCGGGCGTGCTGGTGGCCGAGGTGCAACATGAAGTGGGCGCGTTGTTGCAGGAGGTGCTGGCATGACGGAGGCCCGTTGGCGTACTGCAATTACCGATCATGTGGCGCATGAGCCCTATCTGAGGGGGTATCGGCTGGTGGACCTCATTGGCCGCTACTCTTTCGCGGAGGTGGCGTATCTCACGCTGAAGGGGGAGCTGCCCACGCCTGCAGCGGCGCGGATGATGGACGCGATGTTCGTGGCCGTGGTGGATCACGGCGTGGCCGTGCCCTCGGTGGTGGCGGACCGAATGGTCATCAGCGGCGGGAACCCGCTGCATGTGGGCGTGGCCGCCGGCGTGCTGACCTTTGGCGAGGCCCACGGCGGCGCCATCGAGACCGCGGCTCGCATCCTCCAGGCCACGGCGGCCCAGGAAGGGGATGTGGCTGCATTGGCCCGAACGCGGGTGGCGCAAGCCCGAGCCAACAAAGAGCGTCTGGCCGGGTTTGGGCATCGTTACTATAAGGAGCGGGATCCTCGCACGGCGCGCATGTTCGAGATCGCGCGGGAGGTGAATTTTTATGGCCGTCATTGCGCGCTGGCCGAGGCCATGGCCGCGGAGCTCAAGGCCCAGACAGGGCGGGCCCTGGTGTTGAATGTGGATGGCGCCATTGCGGCCATCATCTCCGATATGGGGTTCGACTGGCGTTTGGGCAAGGGCTTTTTCATCATTGGCCGGGTCGTGGGGCTGGTTGCCCACGGTTTCGAGGAGATCACGCGCGAGCGCCCCTTCCGTCGTCTCGGCGCACAGGACACCGCGTACGACGGGCCTCCGCCCCGAGCCCTGCCCGATGCTGAGGTCTAGACTGCGTTGATACGCTCGGCATCGCGCGGTCAGCTTGCCCCCTCCCGACCTCCCCCCGTCCGGCTGTCGCCTCACGGGGGGAGGAGATGCTGGTCGGCCACATCCAGCAGCGCGCCAACGGCTCCCTCCCCCGAACACGAGCGCAGCGAGTATCGAGGGAGGGCTGGGGAGGGGAGCTGCACGTTGGGGACGTCTCGGATCCGAGCCATTCCGGTCCATCGAGAACCATCTCGAAATATGGCTTGGGGTTTTGCGGAGAAACGCGATATGATAGTAAGTTGCGGCGCATCATCGCGCTTACCCCCCTCACTGATTACTGCTTACTGAATACTGATCACGCCCCCCTCTCCTATGCCTCAATCGAAACTCATCGTTCGCGGCGCACGCGAGCATAACCTGAAAAACATCGATGTCGAGATCCCGCGCAACAAGCTGGTGGTCATCACCGGGCTGTCGGGATCAGGCAAATCCTCCCTGGCCTTCGACACCATCTACGCGGAGGGCCAGCGACGCTATGTGGAATCCCTCTCCGCCTATGCCCGCCAGTTCCTGGGCCTGATGGAGAAGCCTGACGTGGACCAGATCGAAGGGCTCTCCCCGGCCATCTCCATCGACCAAAAGGGAACCAGCCGCAACCCACGCTCCACCGTGGGCACGGTCACCGAGGTCTACGACTATCTGCGCCTGCTCTTCGCCCGCATCGGTCAGCCCCACTGCCCTCAATGCGGTCGCCCCATCACCCGCCAGACCGCTGAGCAGATCGTGGACGCCATCGCGGCCTATCCCGAAGGCAGCCGCCTGCTTATCCTGGCCCCGCTGATCAAAGACCGCAAAGGCGAGCACAAACAGATCTTCGACCAGATCCGCAAGGCGGGGTACGTGCGGGTGCGGGTGGATGGCGAGATCCACGATGTAGATGAAGCCATCGAGCTGGACCGCTATAAGCACCACACCATCGAGGCTGTGGTGGACCGACTTATCATCCGGCATGGAAGCGAGAACGGACATGGGTTGGATAAGACCCGTCTGGCCGATTCGGTGGAGACCGCGCTGCACCTGGGCGGCGGCGTCATCATCGTGGCCGACGTCACCGACCGGGAGCATCCCTCCGACCGGCTCTTCTCCGAACATCTCGCTTGCCCGGTCTGCAATATCAGTCTGCCCGAGATCGAACCCCGCACCTTCTCCTTCAACTCGCCCCATGGGGCCTGTCCCGCCTGTATGGGCCTGGGCTCCCAGATGGAGTTCGATCCCGAGCTCATCGTGCCCAACCCCGACCTCAGCCTGGCCGAAGGCGCGCTGCATCCCTGGTCGCGGGACACCGCCACCTATTACCAGGCCCTGGTGGAGGCCGCGGCCCGGCACTACGGCATCCCCATCGACGTCCCCTGGAAAGAGCTCAGCCGCAAGCAGCAGGACATCATCCTCTACGGCGTCAAGCGCGGCGACACGTTCACCGTGCGCTATGTGAACCAGTACGGGCGGCTGCGCCAGTTCCAGACCACATACGAGGGCATCATCCCCAACTTGCAGCGCCGCTACAAGGAAACCGCCTCGGAGTACATCCGGGGCGAATTTCTGGAACGCTACATGACCCAGCGTCCCTGCCCGGTGTGCGGAGGCAAGCGCCTGCGGCCCGAGGCCCTGGCCGTCACCATCCAGGGCCTGAATATCCACGAGGTGAGCGAGATGTCGGTGGCCGAGGCCCTGGCCTGGGTAAAGGAGCTGCGCGGGGCCGGACCTGACGATCACTATAACGCGCCCCTGCCCGACCGCGTGCCCGACGCATCTCCCCTCAGCCAGCGGGAATGGACCATCGCCCGCCAGGTGTTGAAGGAGATCCAGGCCCGGCTGCAATTCATGCACGATGTGGGGCTGGATTACCTCACCCTCAACCGCAAGGCGGGCACCCTCTCGGGCGGCGAAGCTCAACGCATCCGCCTGGCCACGCAGATCGGCTCCCAGCTCATGGGCGTGCTCTACATCCTGGACGAGCCCAGCATCGGCCTGCACCAGCGAGACAACGCCCGCCTCATCCGCACCCTCACCGACCTGCGGGACCTGGGCAACACGGTGCTGGTGGTGGAGCACGATGAGGAGATGATTCTCTCCGCGGACTGGGTCATCGATCTGGGGCCGGGCGCGGGCGAGCACGGGGGGGAGGTCGTGGCCGAGGGGTCGCCCGAAGCCATCATGGCCAAGGAGACCAGCCTCACGGGCGCGTATCTCTCCGGACGCAAGCGGATTCCCATCCCCAAACAGCGTCGTCCCGGCACGGGCGAACACCTCATCGTGCGGGGAGCCCGGGAGAACAACCTCAAGAACATCACGGTGAAATTCCCCCTGGGCACATTCATCGTCGTCACCGGCGTCAGCGGCTCGGGCAAATCCACCCTGGTCATCGACACCCTTTATCGGGCCGTGGCCCAGCGACTCTATCGCGCCCGGCAGAAGCCGGGCAAACATGACGCCATCGAGGGCCTGGAGCATCTGGACAAGGTCATCGACATCGACCAGAGCCCCATCGGACGCACCCCCCGCTCCAACCCGGCCACCTACACCGATGTGTTCACCCCCATCCGCAAGCTCTTCGCGGGGCTGCCCGAGGCCAAGCTGCGAGGCTACAAGCCTGGCCGCTTCTCCTTCAATGTCAAGGGCGGGCGCTGCGAAGCCTGCCGGGGCGACGGCATCATCCGCATCGAGATGCAATTCCTGCCCGATGTGTACGTTCCCTGCGAGGTATGCCACGGCAAACGCTACAACCGTGAGACTCTGGAGATCCGCTACAAGGGCAAAAACATCTCCGAAGTGCTGGAGATGACCGTGGATGAAGCCCTGGCATTCTTCCAGAACATCACCAGCATCCGCAACAAGCTGGAAACGCTGAGCCGGGTGGGGTTGGGCTACATCCGCCTGGGCCAGCCCGCCACGACCCTCTCGGGCGGCGAGGCCCAACGGGTGAAGCTGGCCAAGGAGCTCTCCCGCCGGGCCACAGGCAAGACCCTCTACATCCTGGACGAGCCCACCACGGGCCTGCACTTCGCGGATGTGGAAAAGCTGCTGGCCGTGCTCCATGACCTCACCAGCCGGGGCAACACGGTCCTGGTCATCGAGCATCACCTGGATGTGATCAAGTCCGCGGACTGGATCATCGATCTGGGCCCGGAGGGAGGAGACCGCGGGGGCCAGGTCGTCGCCGAGGGCGCCCCCGAGCAAGTGGCCGCGAATCCCCGCAGCTACACGGGCCAGTATCTCAAGAAGGTCCTCGCCCACCCGCTGACACGACCCCACGCCGACTCACCCATTCGCCCAAATGCCCGCTCGCGGGTATAATAGAACGTCTCTCGCCCGCAAAGCGCAATTCTTTTATGCATCTCGTTATTGTCATCCCCACCTACAACGAAGCGGATAACATCGAAGCCATCACTGCGGAGCTGCTGGCCCTGCCCGGCATCAAATGCGAGCGCCACATCCTCATCGTGGACGACGACTCGCCCGACGGCACCGGCGACATCGCGGAGGGGCTGGCCGCGCGCAACCCCGGCAAGGTCTCGGTCCTCCATCGCCATGCAGACCCCGGCCTGGGACGCGCATACATCGCGGGATTCCGCCAGGCCCTGGACATGGGCGCGGATGTGATTGTGCAGATGGACGCGGATTTCTCCCATTCGCCCCAATACATCCCCGCCTTCCTCGACATCTTGGAAAAGGACCCGACCGTGGATGTGGTGGTGGGGTCGCGCTACGTGGCCGGGGGCGAGTTGGACGCGCATTGGAGCTGGTGGCGACGCTTCCTGAGCTGGTGGGCCAACGCGGTGTACACCCGGCTCATCCTGGGACTCAACGTCAAGGACGGCACCGCAGGGTTCAAGGCGTGGCGGCGGCGGGCCCTGGAGGGCGTGGGTCTGAACCGCATCAACTCGAACGGGTACGTCTTTCAGGTGGAGATGGCTTACGTGGCTGAGCGACTAGGCTATAACATTGTGGAAATCCCCATCTATTTCGAGGATCGGCGCATCGGCAAATCGAAGATGAGCGTGCCCGTCAAGATCGAAGCGGCCTTCCGCACCTGGCAGATCCGCAGGCGCCACAAACACCTCACGCCCGCAGACAGGAAGCTGGCAGCGCAGCCCCGCCCCGATGAGGTCGAACCTGAGGCGGTGGCGGTGCGGTAGGAGGGGCGAAGGAGCAGGGGGCGCAGGTGGGGCGTGCGCGATCTCGTTTTTTGCGATAAAATGAAAGCATCCCCCCTCCATAACGCATTGACCATTGACAATTGACCGCCGCCACTCCCACTCCCCTTCCCCCGATCATGGAACTGAAAGATTACCCCCGTCCCCCGAAAGACACCGGCATCGGCATGCACTGGAGCCCGGGCAACTCGGGTTCAGTGGGCGCAGGCGAACTGCGCGAGACATGGATTCCTCAATTGCAGCGCATGGGCGTGACATGGGTCAAACTCCTCCATTCCGGTGGTCTGGAGCTGGCTGAGCTGCTGTTGGAGGCGGACATCATGCCCGTAGTGCGCATCTATCGCCATCGTCCCAATTCCAAGGACCTGCGCAAAGCGGCGCTCGGGCCCAAGGAAATCGACTGGATCAAAGAGTATCTGGCCGTGGGCGTGCGCTATTTCGAATTCAATAATGAGCCCGAGCTGCCCAGCGAATGGGAGGGTGGACACGCGCCCTCCGATGCCATCGACTACGTGGCCCGAGCCGCCATCGTCGATATGGAGACCATCCTGGGCCTGGGCGGCTACCCCGCCGTGCCCGCCACGGCCATCGGCACGAAGTGGGACCTCATCGGCAAAATCATCGAACATGGCGGCGATTATCTCTTCGATGAGCCGGTGTGGCTGGCCGTCCACAACTACACCCTCAATCATCCGCTGGACTATCCCTACGACCGAGTCAATCGCCGGGGCGTCGCCCTGACGCCCAAGGAATACCGGGGCATGGGCAGCGACGCCTGGACCGGCCCGCGCTGGGGCGCTCGCACCCTGGCCTTCATCAATGAGCAGCGTAAGAAAAACAAGAACCCCAGAGCTGACATCCAGGACGATCCCGCGGGCTTCCTGGCCTTCCAGCGGCTGGCCGACCTGGCCATGAAACACCTGGGCCGCCATTTGCCCATCATCAGCACGGAGAGCGGCCCCATCGTGGGCGAGGATGACGACCCCCGCTATCCCACCACCACGCCCGACATCCACGCCCAGGTGGTGGCCGAGACCGCGAAAATCATGATGGGGACGAGCCATCGCTACGACTCCGCGCCCGACTATTATTTCGCCACCGCGTTTTGGCTGATGGGCGCTTCCGTGCTCCGAGCCAAAGGCTGGGAGGGCCACGCCTGGTTCTCACCCCGATGGCCCAACGGGCGTCTGCCCGCGGTCGACGCCCTGGAGAACCTGTCCAAACGCGTCCGCCACTTCGAATTCGACGAGGAACCCGCGCCTGTGCTCATCGGCGACCGCGCCCGAAGTATGGTCAGCGGCGTCATCCATGGCCACCCCAATATGCGCGTCATCCTGCGATCCGCGGGCTATGCCGCGGACGCGTACACCGATGACCAGGGACGCTTCCGCATCGAAAGTCTGCCCAAAGGCAAATACCGCCTTTCCGTGCCCGGAACGGAGATCATCCGCCTGGGCATCGAGTTGGATGGCAGGAACCATGTGGAGCTTGCCCTGGGCGAACCGCCCATCCAGGTGCAGCCTGGGCCCCCGCCCGACGACCAACCGGAGAGGGGTTGGCGCGTGCGGGTGGAGGACGCGGGGGAGGCGGCAGGCTTCAGCATCGTGCGCGTCAGCGTCGAAGGCAAGGCCAACCTGCCCGTGCACATCACGGCCGAAGGATGGGAGGGCGTGACCCATCTCACCGGCAGCAAGCCCGAGTTTGGTCCTTTCGCTCTCGAATTCGCGCCCCTGGGGCCGGGGCAATACATCATCGAGCCCGAAGGGTTGGATGTGCAAGCTCGCATCGACCTGGACGAGAACCAACTCGTGGAAGTCGCGTTCTATCCCGCAGGGGAGAGGGAAGAGGAGTCGGGCGAGGAAAAGCCCGCGCAGAGCCGCATTGAAGGCGTCATCGTCCACGGCGCGGGCATGCGCGTCCATCTGACCGGGCCAGAGAACCAGGTGTGGGAGACATTCGCGGATGAGGAAGGACGCTTCGAGTTCGAGGCGCTGCCCGCGGGCGAGTATGCATTGCGGTTGCCCGATGTGGATATCATCCGGCAGTTGACGCTGGACGGGCAGGAAGCGGCCAGGCTGGAGATGGAAGCCCCAGATGTCGAGGTCCCTCATTACAGCACCATTTCCGGCCGGGTGACTCATGGCGCTGGCCGGGAGGTCATGCTCAAAGGGCCCGGCGTGGAGATGACCGCGCTGGTGGACGAAAAGGAGCGGTATCTATTCACAGGACTGGGGCCGGGCCAGTATTACGTGCGGGTGAAGGATACCTTGCGGCGGCGGGGCGGCCTGCGCATGACAGGACGCAATCACCGGGTCGTCAATTTCTCCCTTTCCGCCGCGGCGCCCTCCGAAAGCGTTATCTGCGGCCAGGTCCCCGATGGCGCGGGCTGGCAGGTCTATTTGCGGTCGCCCGATGATCGCGAGGTCATCCAGGTGTTGGATGAGGATGGCGAATTCGAGTTCACCCACTTGAAAGCGGGCGAGTATGAGCTCATCCTGCACACGCCCGAAGCCGAGTTCGTGGAACGGGTGACGGTGGACGGCGAGAATCGGGTGGAGGTGCGTTTCAATCTGCTCGCAGAAGCGCTCGCCATCGCCCCGCCCGAGGACGCGGCCATCACCGCAGAGGCCGCGAGTCCGCCCGCGCCTTGGACCTGGCGGGTGGAGGATGCGGGCGCCACGCCCGGTTTCGGCATCGTGCGAGTGCGCATGCCCGGGCAGGCGGGCCGAGCGATGCGCCTATGGGCCGACGGCTGGGTGGGCATGGTGCGACGCATTGGCGAGAAGGTGGAATACGGGCCCGATGTATGCGAATTCGCGCCCCTGGGCAAGGGCAAGTACTATCTCCAGCCCGAGGGCGCGGACTTCCGCGTGGAGATCGAGATGCCGGGCGCGCGAGCGATCTGGGTCACCTTCTCATCCGATGGCCAGACCTCACCCGCGCCCCAACCGCCCGCACCTGCCCCAAACAAGGATATCCCTTGCTTTCTGCTGGTAAAGTCCATGCCCTACGACCTGCCCGGCCTCATCCAGGTCATCCGCTTCGCCCAGACCATCCACGCGCCAGTGGATGATGATATCGCGGCCGCGTTGCGGGCGGAGAAAGTCATCGTGCTGGCAAACAGTGAGGATTTCAGCGAAGAGGAAGAAGCCCAGCTACGCGAAGCGGGTTGTGAGGTCATCCGCGTCGCCCCGCCCTACTACGCGACCAGGCTACTGGAGATGATGCAGGCGGAGGTCAGAGGTCAGAGGTCCTGAGACCGGAAGACCATTTCCCAATCCTCGACGCCCACGCCTACACCCCCTCACGCCCACACGCTCACACACCCACACGCCCTCCTACTCCCATGCGCGGTTTTCCCGGCTTTCGCAAAGGCCCCACGCAACTCACCCCCATCCCCACGGAATTCTTCAGCGAGATCCTGCCCATCGTCGATGATTTGGATGAGCTGAAGGTCATACTCTATGCATTCTGGCGACTGAGCCAGGGCGAAGGGGATGTGCGCTATGTGCGGCTGGATGACGCCCTGGCTGATCTGCGCTTCCTTTCGGGGATGCAGGGCGATTCCCCGCGGGCGCAGGAGGAGGCGGCAGCGGACGCGTTCGCCCGCGCGGCGCAGCGCGGCGTGCTTATCGAGATCACGGTCAAGCGAGACGGGCGCAAGGAGACCTGGTATTTCCTGAACTCGCCCAAGGGCCGAGCTGCGGTAAAACGCCTGCGCAAGGGCGATTTTCGCGGCCTCATCCACGATATCGACGATGTGGTCGTGGGCCTGGAGAAAGAGCGCCCCAATATCTACATCCTCTACGAACAGAACATCGGCATGGTAACGCCCATGCTGGCGGAGAAATTGCTCCAGGCGGAACGCGATTATCCCGAGGCATGGATTCGGGACGCGTTCAGTCTGGCGGTGGAGCGTAACAAGCGAAACTGGTCTTACATCCACACCATTCTCAGAAACTGGGCTCAATATGGCAAAGACACGCCCGCACAAACTGGAAGATCTCTTGCCACAGGCGACGGCGGGGATGCAGATGACGCCGACTTCGGACTCCTTATCCACGAATGACCGGGGGGAGAGGCCGCGGGGCCGCCTGGGCGATCCCGATTGTCCTATCTGTCACGGCATCGGGTTTTATGTCAAGGATGTGTCGATCGAGCATCCCGACTTCGGCAAGGCCATCCCCTGCCAGTGCGCGTTGCCCAAGATTCAGGCCCGGCGCAAGCGCGAGATGAATGCGCTGGGGAGCATGGAGATGCTGGAGCGCATGACCTTCGAGACCTTCCATCCCGAGGGCGTAGGCCTGACCCCAGAGCGTCGAAAGACCATCCGCGCGGCGTACGAGGCCGCGCGACGCTTCGCGGAACATCCACAGGGCTGGCTAGTGCTCTCGGGCGGGTATGGCGTGGGCAAGACCCATCTGGCCGCGGCCATCGGCAACGAGATCATCGCCCGCGGGGGCGCGGCCCTCTTCATCCTCGCTCCCGATCTGCTGGACCATTTGCGAGCCAGCTTCAATCCCAGCAGCCCCGAGACCTACGACGAGCTCTTCGACCGGCTGAAGAATGCTCCCCTCCTCATCCTGGACGATCTGGGCGCAGAAAGCGCCACCCCCTGGGCCCAGGAGAAGCTCTTCCAGCTCCTCAACCATCGCTACCTGCGTCGTCTGCCCACGGTCATTACCACGAATCGCCCGTTCTCCGCCCTGGAGGCCCGCATCCGCTCCCGCCTGCTGGATGTAGACCTGGTGGAGCATCGCCGCATCCTGGCCGCGGATTATCGCGGCGGTGGCTATATCGACAATCTCGTCGAACTAAGCGAGCTGCACCTGCACAAACATCAGACTTTTGAGAATTTTCACATCCCTCAAAGCGGCCGCGAGGACCTGCGCCAGAACCTGATCAACGTCCGCAACGCGGCCATTCGCTACGCGGAGCAGCCCGAGGGATGGTTCACGTTCATTGGCAAATCGGGCGTGGGCAAGACCCATCTTGCCGCGGCCATCGCCAACCATGTGCGCATATTCCAACCTGAGGTATTGTTCATCTCCATGCCCCGGCTCATGGATTTCCTGCGGGCGACCATGGGGGCCAACGCCGACCTCTCCCTGCTGGTGCGCTTCGAGCAGATCAAGGAAGCGCCTATGCTCATCCTGGACGATCTCAATCCACGCATGAGCTCGGTGTGGGCTGCAGAAAAGCTGTTCCAGCTCGTGGATTATCGCTATCTCTCCCGCAAGCCCACGGTGTACACCATCACCAGTTCCGACCGGGAGCTGAAGGAATTGCAGAACGCGGCCCCCCGCATCTTCACCCGCCTGGCCGACGATTCCTTCAGCCAGATTTACCACATCAAGAGCTCTGGCCGCCCGCGCGGGCAGCGCCGCCTGGCGTGATTCACGCCTCCATGCGCTTGCGCTCTTCTAGAATGGCCAGGGAGTATTCCAGTTGGGCCAGGGCGTCGCGCAGGTTCTCGGTGGGTTGGACGGGAGATAATTGGGGCAGGCGCTGTTTGCGACGGAAGCGAAGGCGACGCTCCCCCTTTTCCAGGGTTTTGCGCACCACTTCGAGGTCGTAATTCGCCTCACGCATGGCTTCCAGCTCTTCGGCCACTAGGCGGCGGGTGATGGGAATGCCGTGTCGGGCGAGGATGGCTTTGAGCTCGCGATATTGATGCTCCAGGTCCAGGGTGACGGACTGATAGCCGTGCTGGGCGATGGTGACCCGGGCGGAATAGCGCATGATGTTGTAGAAGGCCATGGCGAAGTCATCCCGACGGGGTTCGATGAGGATGATGTCGATATCGGGGTAACGGCGGCGCAATTGTTTGATGTGATAAGCCAGGCCGCTGCGCAGGGAGATGCGCATGAATTGGGAGAGCACAGCCTGTGCGCCCTTTTCGCTGATGAACCGCCCATCTTCGCCCAGCAGCGGGATGGCCCGCTTCTGGCTGTTGTCGATGGGAACCAGGGGATTGATGCAGACGATGAGTCTGGCCCCGGCCTCGATGGCGATATCCAGGCTGGCGTTTCCCCGCACCGCGCCATCCACGAATTCCTGATCGTCGATGCGCACGGGGCGATAGAGCAAGGGTACGGCGCTGGACGCGGCGATGGCCTTGCTGATGGGGACATGGCGCCAGCTGGGCGCGCCGAACACCACCCGCTTGCCCGTATCCAGATCGGTGGCGATGACGTAAAGCTCCCGCTGCACATCCCGGAAGTCATCGCTCAACCCATACTCCTCCCACACGCCGCGCATGAACTGCTCCAGGGTGCGGTTATCATACAGGCCTGAAGGCAGGGCCTCGGTGAGCGACCAGAGGATGTCAGCCACATTCATGTCGTTACGGTGGCGCAGATAGTGGCTGATGGCGTTCTTGAGAGTGATGGGGAAGCGCAGGCTCTTTTGCAGAAACTCTTGCGTGTTCAGGGAGAAGAGATGCCTGGGCAGGATACGCGAGGCGCTGGTCGAGGTGCCGTCAAGCACGCGCATCATCTCCGCGGGCGTGATGCCCCGGGCCAGCATGCTGCCCACCAGCGCGCCTGCGCTCGTCCCCACGATGATGTCGAAATCGTTGACGCTGCGGTCGACGAGCATGGCGTCGATGGCGCGCAAAGCCCCCACCTCGTAGACCGCGCCAGTCAGCCCTCCCCCTGCCAGCACGATAGCCGTTTTGGACGACTCAACGCGTTGCAGTCTTTCGATGAACTCGGGTTGATAACCGGTGATGATGGACATGATCGGGATTATGCGGCGCCCGAGCTGGGAGGATTCGCGCCGATGACGCCGTTGTCGGAGTGTGAGTCGTCCCGCGACGCTTCCATCTCCCGACGCCCTTCGGTAACTTCAAGCAGCCTGTCTACGCTGGCCATGAGTTTTTCTACCTGGTTTTCCAGGGCCTTGATATCCTCATGGGTGGGCACGTTGAGCTTGTTCAGGGCTGCGTTGAGCTTGATTTCGGGCAACAGGCCTTTTGCGGTCGCGGCCGCCCCCCCATACAACACTTTGCGCAATCGATCCGCCTCCTCCTGGGCAAGCTCGCCTTTGGAGACCAGGGCGTCGATACGATGATCGATCTCCTCTTCCAATAGGTGAAGCACATTGATGGAAGAAGACACCGA
>DUEQ01000520.1 GCA_011192085.1 Caldilineae bacterium | reverse complement strand
CCCATCTTCACTGCCCAGGGATAAAGGAAGATGACCTCCACGTCGAAGAGGATGAACATCATCGCCACCATGTAGTATTGCACCGAGAACCGCTGCCGCGGGCTGGTAAAGGGGATCATGCCCGATTCGATGGGCTCGTTCTTGGCCTTGTTCGGGCGTTTAGGGCCCAGAACCCACGTCAAGACCAAGATGAACGCGGCGAACAGAAAGGCGACGATGATAAGGATGAGGATGGGCAGATAATCGATGGCCATGGATAACTGCTCCGATGACGAGGATCACGGCGATGTGAATTGTCGATCAGGCGACGTTGGCCTGCAATTGTTGTGCATTTTATCACAGGGGAGGCGTCCTCCCCAAAAGGTAAGACCCTCTACACTTCGCGCGGCGGCAAATCCGCGGGGGCGTCGATATCAAACGCCGCCCGCTCATCCGCGTCCAGCCAGTGCACGCGCTCCTCATATGCCCGCATCACGGCCCGGCCGCCCTGGTCGCCGGTGACCTGCAAGAGCGCGGGGAAGAGGGCGCGGGCGAAGAGAACGGGATTGCCGGGGCGGCGGCCCACGCGGGGGGCGACGATGGCCGCGCCGGTGACCGCGTGGGTCTGGATGATGCGGCGGATGAGTTCGGGCGCGACCAGGGGTTGGTCGGCCAACAGGAAGATGGCTGCGTCTGGCGCCACGCGGGCGGCCCGCAGCCCGGCCTTCACGCTGGCGCTCATGCCCTGTCTCCACGCGCGATTCACCATCAGCGTGACGGGCAGGCCATGCACCACGGGCGCGACGCGGCGGGCGTGCGCGCCCAGCACGACGACGATCTCGGCCACGGGCGCGGCCAGGGCCTGCAAGACCACGTGCCGCAGCAGCGGCTGCCCCTGCCAGTCCAGCAATTGCTTGGGCGAGCCAAACCGTCGGGCCTCCCCCGCGGCCAGGATGATGGCCGCGACGCGCACTCCCGCCATCAATTCACCTTCACCACCAGATAGCTGATCATGTTCCATCCATCACCGGCCTTCCCCGCCCGGATTGGGCATGGCCTGTTCCCATAGATCGAGGAAGTGGCGCACCTCGTCCGAGTTGAGCAACGTGGCGAAACGGGCTACCTCCTGGCCTACCTCCCGCAACCGCGTCTCATACTCAGGATCATCTAAACGACCGGTATCATCGAAATGCTTCCAGGCTTGAGGGACCGCAGCCTGCTGGGGGATCACCCAGGCGTGGAGGGAGCGCCCCACCTTGCGCAGATCGTTGAGCGCGTTGACCGTGCCCAGCGCGCCGCCAGCGACCCCCACCAGGCCCATCACCTTTCCGCCGAACTCATTGAAACCCATGAGGTCCAGCGCGTTCTTCAGCACGCCGCTGAAGCTGCCGTGATAATCGGGCGTGCCCAAAATGACGCCGTGGGCCGCGGCCACCTCCTCTCGCAGGCGGAGCACATCGGGGAAGCCCACATCCTCCTTACCTGACCCATCACAGAAGGGGAGACGATACTCCCGCAGATCGATAAGTTTCGTGGCCGCGCCCCTCTCGGCCGCGCCCGCCAGCGCGATGCACACGGCCATGCGGGTGTAGCTGGGCTCTCGCAAACTGCCAACGATGCCGACGATGAGGATAGGGGAGGATGCCATGATTGATGATTGCTCCTGTTTCGAAAATAGGTCCCACGCAAAGACGCAAAGCCGCCAAAGGGAAAAAGAGGCAGAGAATCTTTGCGATCTCAGCGCCTTGGCGTGAGATTTTCAGACGCTTGTCAGCTCGACCATCAAATTGACCACCCGCGCCAGCATGATCTCAAGCGTCCCTAGCGACGAACCGAAAACGGTTGTCGTCGCACTCATTCCAGGGGAGAGAGCCAGCGCTCGCGCTTGCTGCCTTCCGCAGCCCATCCCGTGAGCCCATCCGCACGCTGCACTTTCCACCAGCGCACATTGTCCAAGATGACAGGCCCGTCGATGACTTGCAAATGGGTGCCCGCGACAACGCGCTTGATGAGCAGACCCCGCACCCCGGGCTCATAACGGACGCTGAGATTACGCCCATTGGCTGTGGTCACCATGACCACGTCACCCAGGCGAACAGGACGGTTCACCGGACGTTTCTCACCCAATTCACCCGTCAGCCAGATGTCTTCGCCGTCGCCGCCAGCCACCCAGCCCGCCAACCCATATTCATTATCCACCTGCCACCAGATGTAACCCTCGGCCTCGAGGGGCCCATCAGTGACTTTGACCACCGCGTTGGGCGGGAAGTTGCCCAAACGTTTGGCGTTGGGCGAAGGGGCTTCGCGCACATTCAAGCCGGTGGGAGCGATGACGCGAGCGAGCTTGCCCATCTGAATCAGGCCGGGGTAGGGGGTGGGCGTGGCCGTGGGAAGGATGGGCGTAGGGGTGGCCGTGGGCGTCAGAGTGAGATAGAGGGCCTGGACCGCGGGCGGCGGCGTGGGGGTGACGGTGGCCCGAGGCGTGGGACGGAGGGTGGGCGTGAAAGTGGGCAGCCCGCGCGCGGGCGTGGGCTGAGGCTGGGGTACGAACCCGCCGCAGGCGCTGATGATCAGCATGAAGAGCAGCGCGACCACCGTCCCCGGCATATGGGGAAAGGGTCGCGCGGATGAAGAGAGTGTGGCGTGGATCATGAGCTGAAATGGTCATCAGGATTGTACTCCTCCCTGGCGATGCCGTCAATTTCACCATAGGGTCGAGGCGAGGCCAAAGGCCCACCCACGCCTTCCGCGGGAGGGATCCAGGGCCAGCCGACATGCATCGCCCACCCCCGCCCAACCGGTCAACGCCCAAACACCGTGACGCGACACAGATCGGGATCGGTGACCGCCACCATGCCCGCGCCCGCGGCCACGCCCAACGTACGATTGAACCGCCCCTCACCCGCGCCTTTGCCCCCCAACTGCCCCAAGGGCGTCATCCCCGCTTCGAAAACCAACACCCGGCCTCCCTCCGGGTCCGTCAGAAGGAGAATCCCCTCGGGCAGCATGGCCAGATGGGGCGATTCCACCGTATTGGCTTTGGGGCCCGACGCGCGCTGGCTTGCCCCCGTCTCGGGCTGCAACATCCACAAAACGCCCGCGGTCGGGTCGACTGCGTAGAGAAAACCCTCCGGGCCGAAAAGCGCGTCCGTGGGCTGACCGCCCTGGTCGGGACCCCCAAACGCGGCCAGCATCACGCCCTGCGCATCCGCCTGCACCACGCGGCCCCCACCCGTATCCGCGATATAGAAATCGCCATTGGGGGAGACATCGAACCCACGGGGATGGTAAAGCGCCAGGTCGCGGCCCATCTCCCCCGCGAATTCCCCCTCATCCCACAAAGAGATCACCTGGCGGGCCGCGTCCAGCACGGCCACGGCGCCATCGGGCGCGATGGCGATATCGAAGACCTCCGCGAACTGACCCGCCCCATCGCCCGCCTCGCCCCAAACATCGATGCGCTCGCCCCTCTCATCCAGCGCGACGACGCGATGATTGCCTGTATCGGCCACATAGACTCGCCCAGCCTCATCGATGGCCACGCCCGCGGGATGCAGAAGCTGATCCGCCCCCGAGCCGCAGGAGCCATAAGTCCACAACAGGGGCCAATCGAGGGCGGGAAGCTCGCCCAGATCGCCGGAAGCGGATGGCGCCGGGGGCATGATTTCGTCGATGGGAAGTCGCTGGTCTTTGGACTGGCCATCGGGCCTGGGCGATGGGGGAATCGGAGGCAACGCGGGCAGCGACTGCGAGAGATCTCCCTCGACCGGGCGCAGATAGCGGCTGGGAAGGAGCGCGTCCCGCCCGCCAGGCGGTCGCCACCACAGCTCCATGGCCCGGGATCCGCCCATGTCGCTATACAGGACCTGAATATCGTGCCAGCCCTGACTCAATTCGATCGCGCCTTCACGATATTCCGCGCCATGCCGCCCTCCATTGTCCACCACCAACTGACCATCCACATAGACGAAAGAACCGTCATCGGAACGCGTGCCGAACACATACGCGCCCGCCTCGGGGGCAGCTACTTTGCCCACCCATCGCACTGAATAGGGCGAGTCGACCGCGTCGTTGGGCGCAATGAACAGGTCTCGTTGGATGCGCATGGGCTCCCCTGTCCAGTCGGGGCTGCGATAGTAATACCCCAGAAGGCCATTGGACGCGCCGGGTAGAGTGAAGAAAGCGCCTGCCGGAATGGGCTGAAGCAGGTCGGGAGCGTCAGGATAAGCCCAGGCCAGCCGCAGAACGCCCGGATGCTCACCCGCTTCATACGCCAACCGCAGGGCCTGGAATCCAGCCGCGAGGGAGAGCGTGCGCTCGACCTCGCCATCTTCCACCGATAACGCCTCCTGATCATCGAGGAACAGCGCGGCGCGCCCCCCCTCCGCGGTCAACGCCAGGCGATACTCGCCGAACGCGGGGATCAGCAGCGCGCCTTCGTACGTAGCGGCGAAAGGAGGCAACAGGGGCTGCGCGTCGGGCGTGGCGAAATCAAAATCGATGATGGCCGCCTTCGCCCGCCGCACCGGCGATTGCGTCCGTTCCGTCCCCGCCCAATAGGTCACGGTCAGGCCCTGGGCTTCGGCGAACGCGGACGCGGAGATGCGATAACTGAGGAACAGGGTGCGGCCATAGCGATCCTGATGAGACTCGAACGCGCCCGTGGGATAGAGTTGTTGCAGCATGGCCAACAGCTCATGCTCTTTAGGTTCGAGGATGAAAAGAGCGTCGCCCGCGGGTGGCTGGCGAAGCGGGATATGCTCGGCGGGATTGAGAGGGATGATGGGGCGCTCGCCGCCGATGAAACGGATGGCCGCGTGGCCGTAATACTGCGGGTCAAGATAAATGGTCAGGTCATCCGGCTGTTGAGCCAGATACTCGCCGATGGCGGACTCCTCCGGGCTGTACGCGTACCACACCGCGGGGTCCACAGCCTGGACGCGAAAATACGCGTTCAGGTTCGCGCCCATCACGATGATAACCAGCGCGGTCAACAGGGCGAAGAGGGGCCGGGTGCGCTTCTCGCCAAAGGCCCGCCGCCACGCCAGCCACAGGTCGGTGAATGCGACTGCGACCAGGAGGTAGATGAGGGGAATGAGGCCGATGGGGCGGCGGGCGTTGGGCGCTTCGTGGGCCACGGTGAGCACAGCCAGGCTGGCCACGCCGCCAAACCAGAGGAGATAAAGCGCGGGCAGCGGTTTCCAGAACCAGCGCACAGCCCAGATCAACCCCAACACGAACATCACGCCCACGACCGCGTGGAGCATGGGCGCGCCGGGCAGGTTGTTCAGCGCGGCCATGTCGCCCTGTGCGTTGAACATGAGCAGAACTTTATGCAGGTTCGAGAAGATCGGCGCGTAGCTCCCCGCGGCTTCCACATCCCGAAACACCGAGATACGGTTCATGCGGATGAGAAAAATGGCCCAGTGACGGACCACATACGCGGCCAGAGGAGCCGCGGCCAACAGCGCGCCGACAAGAAACAACGCCATGCCCTCCAGATCCCGACGCCAACGCGATGGATGTGCGACCAGCCAATAGGCGAAATAGGCCAGCATGAAGAAGGGAACGACGCGATACGCGGTGTATGTATTCAGGCCCAGGGCCAGCATGCCGCCCGACAGAACCCACCAGCGCCGTCGTCCCGTCTTCAGCGCCTTGATCAGAAACCAGATTTGCAGGCTCAGGGCCAGCGGAACGAGGATGAGTTCGTAGACGATGCGGCTGAAGGTGACATGCCAGCGGTCGGCGGCCAGGAGTGCGGTCGAAAGCAGCGCGACGCGCTGGTCGTAGAGCTCGCGGGCCAGAGCATAGAAAGCCAGGACCATGAGCACGCCCGCGGTGGCCGAGACCATGCGCATGGCGACAACGCTTTGGCCGAAGCAATGGATATAGAGGGCGATAAGGTAGGTGAAGAGGGTGGCCTGGCCCTCATTGGTCTCCGCGTAGGGCGTGTAGCCCGCGCCCGAAAGCCATTTCAACGCGTCCAGGCCGTTATTGGCCTCATCCGATTGCAGCCCATGGGGGTAAAGGTCCAACGCATGAAAGCGAGCGAAGAGGGCGACGGCCAGGATGAGCGCCAGCGCCAGAAGGACCGATCTGCGGCGCATGACGCCTGGATAGAAGGGGCGCTCGGCCCGGGCCGCCGCGTCCGGGTCAGACGAAGGCGCATCCATCCACGAGCCCGCGAAGAACAGCGCCAGCCCCCCCAGCCACACCCAGAAAGCCCAACCGCCATACTGCTCCCGAGCGAACCCGCCCGCGGTCGCGACCCCGACCAACAACGCGCCTCCAAGGGCAGTCGCCCATCCCAGGCGATCCCAGTCGCGCCTGGGGGGAAGCTGGGGCCAAGCCCGCGGGCCCGCGGCGAACCAAGCGAACAGGGCTCCCGCCAGGAGATACATGGCCATCCCCGCGTCGATCTGCCCCTCGCCCAGCCATTTCTGGGCGAAGGCTGCGAGAGTCAGGGCGATGAGCAAACCGACCAGAGAGCGCATATAGCAACCTTATTCTACACGCCCAGGGCGAGATATTCAAACCGCTCAGTTGGCCCGCCGATTGCATTCCAAGAGGATGGACGATGTTTGACGCCAATGAACCGTGCCCTGTGAACCGTAAATCATGAACCGGCTCAAGATTCAAACGCATACCCGAATCGATGGATATCCTCGGCATATAAGGTCGCGACCAGCGATCGAGTCGCCTCGTCGTAGTAATCGCGCCAGTGGGGGAATTGAGGCGCTGGGCGACGATAGCGGCGCTTGCGCAGATAACGCAGCAAACGCCGGGGATGAAGGCTCGGTCGGACCTTGACTGCGTGGTCTTGGGCCTTGTTCACATGGGGAAGAGGCGTGGAGGGCAGCCCCAACTGCCGACAGATGGCGTCGAAATCCCTTGGCAAGTTCTCGAACCGCCCCACGAAATCCACCAGCCAATCCCCATCCTCGCCCATAATGAACTCGACCTGGGGGCGCACGAACCAATACATCTCCTTCCACACCCTGGTCCTGAACTCGCCCATCAGAAAATCCCGAAAGGCGACGCCATAGCTGAGATGGCGGTAGAGGGAGACCATACGCGCCCAGGGGTTGCGCACGAACGCAAATTTGAAGTATGTCTGGAACTGCTCGGGCGTGAGGTAGCCGTAGCGGAGGTAATCGCCCGCGGTGAGATGGGCCAGCCGGGGCGGCCCCATGGCTGGATCATCATTGGCCCGCAACAGCAACGCCTCCCGGGTCGCCCAGGAGAGGCCGTTCAGGGCCAGGAACACATGCTCCACGCTCTGGCCCGCGGTCTTGGGGATGTGGATGAAGAGGCAGCGTTGTTGAGGGCAGATCATGAGGCGCTACGTCGATAAGAAAGCAGGCTTCTGTTCAGTCGTCATCCATCGTCAATGAGGCGACCGCAGCCGCTTCGGCATACAGCGCGTCCAGTGCCTCCAGGGGCAGGCCCGCGTGCAGGCCGCTGCTGCTCCCGAAGATCAGGGGCGCGCTCAACGCCGGCCCCAACAGCGTCGCCAGATGCGCCCGGATCTGCCCCCGGTCGGGCAGATTCATCAACCACCCTACATCCAGATTCCCCCACAAACAAAGGGAGTCGGGACTGCGCTGGCGGGCCAGGGCCAGCGACATGGACGCGTAGGGATCGAGGCCATGAATCCCATCCACGCCCGTTTGCAGCACATCCTCCCACACGGGCCAGAGATTGCCGTCGGAGTGAAAAACCACGGCCAGGCCCAAGTCCTGCGCGGTGGCGGTCACCAGGGTGAGGAAGGGGAAATAGGCGGCGCGAAGATGACGGGGATTCACATAAGGCCCGCGGCGATACGCGATATCATCGCCCAGAATGATCCCCTCCGCCCCCGCGTCCGCCAGCGCAGCGAACCACTCGCTCATCTCGATCACGCCATCGGCCAGGAACGCCTCCAACTCGCGGTCGCGCTGGCTGAAGCGGATCAGCGCCTGATCCCAGCTCCAGGCCCGGGCCGCCATGCTGAACGGCCCATCCACCAGCGCGAAGAGGAACAGATCGCTCTCTTCAGCCCAGAAACGCAGTCGATCCAGACGTTCCTTCGGGTCGGGCTGAACGGGCGCGCCCCACCCGCTGGAAAAAGCCACCGTGACCAGATCGTGGCCCCAGCGCTTCAGCAGGGCGCGCTTCGCGGCGAGCGGCAGCGGCTTGTCCAAGGGCAAGCCCGCCAGATCGCGCACCAGATCATCGTCGATGATCAGTTCGCCCAGGGGCGGGCGCGGGGTCGGAAGACCGGCCAGGACCTGACGAACCCGTTCGCGGGGAGAATGGGGTTGATCGGGCATGGAGCAAGGGGAAAATGAAGACCATGGACGATGGAAGCGTATGAAAGCCATCGTCCATGGTCTATCGTCTACTTTCGAAACAAGGGCTGGAAGATGCGGTAGGGGGCGTATTCTGAATGGGCGCGGCCGCGGTCCAGGTGACGGTGACGCCGAGACCCAGGAGCAAAGCCAGGGGCAGCAACAGGGGAGGGATGGATTTGACCAAGCGGGCGTACAATGTCATGGCAACCTCCTTCATCGGTGTGTGGTGGATTGACCGCCTCCTGATTTTTCCACGAAAGCGCACAACTGTCCATTGAAGGCAATGAATCTCCAGTCTCCGCCATCAACCACTGTTGACGATGACCAGGTCGGTCTCGCGGATGACGTGAATCCACAAGCTGTCGCCCGGATGCAGCGTGGTGAGATCGGAAGGAGGCTCGCCGGGCCGCCAGGCGCGCCAGCGCGATTGGCTGTTATCCCACACGCGGACGAGATCGAAATCGCCGTCGATGGCGGCCAGGGCCGCCTGCACGGGCTGGTCCGCCAGCGAGGGGAAGCCCACCTGATTCCAGCCGGGGCGGAGATGGATGGTGGTGGCTTGCAGCCGCTGACCCGAGACCTCCAGCGTCCCTGGCGCGGTCATCTCGATCCACACGCTCATGGTTGGGGCGATGGCGGTCAGGTCGTTGGTTGCGTCGCCGGGGCGGAACGTGCGCCATGTGGGCGGCGTGACCGAGTTGTCGTACCAGCGCACCCTATCGTACCGCCCAACGATGCTGTTGAGCAAATCGGGCAGGTTGGGATTGTCGACTGCGATGGGGATGGAGAACGCATTCCATCCCAGGTGGAGGGGCTGCGTGAAAGCGGCCGCGCCGGTGACGCCGCTGGGCGTGGGCGTGGCGATGGGGGTCGGGGTGGGCGTGGGCGTGGCCAGTGTGGAGCTGTTCCCCACCGTGATGACCAGCTCGGGCCGCAGATTCCGGGCTCGATGCTCCTTGGCGGCCAAGCTTATGAGCAGCTCCGGGTCATCCAGCAGGATGAGCCAACCGTAGTTGGGATCGCCGTCCAGCCACGCCTGCACATCCGCGGTCACATCGAAGGCCAGGACGTCATCCGCGAGGATGAAGTCGGTGGCCGCGGCCTCGAAGTCATCGGCCGGACGTCCGCCCGGCTCGGCCCAAGGCTGACCAGGCATGGCCTCCTGCCAGGTGACGCCCTCTTCGCTCCACGGGCGCTTCATGCGATGGATGGCCGCGTCGCCCTGGGGCCCGTGGGTGCGATAGGTGGCATGCAACCGCAGCTCCGCAGCCCGAAAGTCCACATTGACCAGGGGCGAGAGGTCGAACGCGATGAGGATGCGGTTGCGGTCGTGGGATTGACCGCTGAGGACGAGTAGGGGCGCGCGGCCATAGTTCACCCCGGCGTCGCGGGCCGCGATGAAGGCGTCCTGCACGCCCTGATAGTTGTCTTGGCCCGGCTGCAAGGTGATGACGAAGTAGTCGGGCGTGGGCGTAGGGGTGGGCGTAGGCGTGCTGGTGGGCGTGGGGGTGGSCGTAKGCGTAGGCGTGAGGGTGGGTGTGACCGTTGCCGTAGGCGTGGGGGTCGCCGTGGGCGTGGGCTCGTCTTCGGCGGGCACATAGACGGCGATGGGCGCCGCGGATTCGTTCAGCACGCCGTTGGCGTCCAGGTCTTCCAGCTTGTACCAATAGGTGCGACCGGGCGCGACCGAGGTATCGGTGAAGCTGTAATAGGCTCCGGAGACCGCGTCCCCCTCCGCGGGAAAGGTCTCCAGCGTCTGATAGTCGCCATCTTCCGCGTCAGCTCGACTGAGGGCGAACATGGCGTGGTCAAGTTCGGTGGCGGTTTCCCATTCGAGCTTGACGGCAGTGGCGCTGACCTGGGCCACGCGAAAGTATTTGAGGGTGACCGCGGCGCGAACGCTGCCGGGCAGGAGGAGCGCAAGCATGAGCAGGGTGAGGATGCGGGCGGTTCTCTGCATGGATGATTTCAAGGTTGGGGATGGGGCGTGATGGATGGGCCTTCAGGCGGTGTGAGCGCGGGGGACGCGCGCAGGGACGCGGGGTTGGAATGGAGCTGCAGTGGGGTGTAGGCGTCGTGGGCGTAGAACGCCGCAGGCAATCGCAGCGTGGGATCGCCAAACAGGGTCATGGTTTCGATGAGATAGTGTGGGCCGAACTGGTCGAAAAACCGCTGTTTAGCGATGAGCAGGGCGTCGCCCAACGTGCGCGTATCCTCCTCAAACAGGGCTTGCATGAGAAACTGCCGGAAGACCGATTGCTCGGTGGTCACGCCCAGGCCCGTGGGGGAGATGGCGGCGATGGCGCCTGCGTTGGACTTGCGGATCATGCTTTCAGCGATGCTAGTCAGGCCGGGATAGGCGAAGTAGCCGTCGAGGCAATTGAAGGTGCTGATGAAGGGATAGCGCCCCTCGTTGCTGAGCAAGTCGCTGTCATCGACGCTCCATCCGATGCCCTTCATCCAGGTGTCGGGAGCGCCATGTCCCGCGTATTGGACCATGAACGCGCCGCGGTTGATGGCGTCGGCAATGGCCTGACGCACGGAGTCCGCGTCGGAATGGGTGAGGTGCAGATAGATGCGCTGGGGAATGAGGTCATCGGGCAGATAGTGGGCGATGATGTTATCGCTTTCGCCCGCGAAATCGCCCGCATTGGGATCGTCATCCGCGATGAAAATGGCCTGGCGCTGCCAGAATTGGCGGCGCTCGCGCTCGTCGTAGGTCATCAGCTTGTCGATAACCGCTTGGGCCTCCTCGGAAGAGATCACAGGGATGCGGCCCACCGGGATCTCAGGCCTGCCGTCGCCGTCCAGATCCGCGTAGCGGTTGTCATCGGGCACTTCCCCCTGCCAGGGGTCCACCCAGGCCAGGTAGGGCGGGACGATGATGGGTTCGATGGGGTATCGGACAGGGTTGTAGCCTTTGAAATTCCAGTTGCCATCGCCGAAGAGGAGGAGATAGCGGGGTTTGGGATCGGGCCAATGGGTTTGCGCCCAATTCAAAAAGCGGGTGACGGCCCGGGGATGGTAGACGCCCTCGTTGAACTCGTCCACCAAATCCTGGAAGATGACGACGCGGGAACTGTACCCCCGCTGTTGATGCCATCCAGCCAGGCGCTGGGCGGGCTGGCGCAGGCCGGGCCCGGTGACGATGATGACATCCGCGCCCGAGGGGGGCTGGCGCAGGTCGTCGAGGGGCGGACGCAGGGCGATGGACGCGGGCCTGGCGATGGCGCGTTCCTCCTCCAGCCAGAAGTGATCGCCCGCGGCGTCATTCACTCGAAAACGCAGGGACCAGGTGGCTCTAGCCATGGTCGCGGGTTCGATCAAACGTCGCGGCAAGCGGGGATCGCTGATGTCGAGGATGACGACCTGGGGCGTTGTCCAGCCGTCGATCTCGTACTCGTGCGGGCCGTTGGCCTCCGCTCGAAAGTCGATCCGCCCCTCCCAGGCAGTGAATTGCCGGCGGTAGGCCAGCTCCCAATAATTGACATACACCCAATCGCCGCTGACGCCCGGCTCCAACAGCGCGCCGATGGTCACGGTGTTGACGCCGCTAACCGCGACGCCCGCGGGCACGGTCGCGGTGAACAGGGCGCGGCGTTTGCCCCGCCAGGTTGCATCCACCAGGGGTTGGCCGTTGAAGGCGATGGTGGTGCGATGATCGACTTTGGACCGGGCGTTTTCCTCCACGGTGAGGGTGAAGGGCTGATTGGCGATGGGATAGGGCACAGTGGCGGTGAAGGTGTCAGTGACGCCAGGCCGGACGTTGGAAGGGCGCAGTTGGTCCCAGTACCAGCTTTCGTAGGTGGGGGGCACGGCGGTGTGCTGGGTGTACCAGTAGCGATTCTCCTCTGCATGCGCCACGGTCGCGAAGTCCGCGGGCGGAGCGAGGTCGAAGCGGGGCGTGGCGAGGATGTCGGGGATGCGCGGGCCCGCTTCCCCGCCGATGGTCAGCCAATACACGTTTTCATCGGTGTATTTCTCGTCCTGCAGGCTGCCGTGGAATTTCTGCCCGAAGAATTCGATATAATCCCCCTCGTCGAACCGGCCATCCGCCTCGCCCGCGACGCGAAGGGCGATCGGCTGGCCCTGGCTGGTCATGGCGAAGGTGCGGGGATCGACCCCGTTCGGGTCCACGCCTGCAGCGCGTAGGTCATCGGGCGTGATGCGCACGACGCCATCCTGGACGACGCCAATGCGCAGGCGCTGGGAGCCGCTGGCCGCGCGGGCCGATGCGGAGTCCAGTGTCAGAAACAGCCCCAAAGCCAAGAATATCCATGTCATTAAAGCATAAAGGTGTCTTTTCATCGGTATCGGTGCGGTCATTCCGCCAATTCGCGGGCGTATTCGACATAGTCCAGGCTCTGATGCCGGAAATACGTGTTGTACAGGGTGGCGTAGTGCCCGTCCAAAGCCATGAGCGCATCGTGGCTCCCCTCCTCGATGATTGTACCATGATCGATCACCAGGATACGATCCGCGGCTTTGACGGTTGAAAGGCGGTGGGCGATGAGGATGCTGGTGGATCGAGCCAGGATGAGGTTGAGGGCCTGCTGGATCTGCCATTCGGTGAAGGGATCGATGCTGGCGGTGGCCTCGTCGAGGATGAAGATGGCGGGGTTGTGAGCGAGGACGCGCATCAGGGCCACGAGCTGGCGCTGTCCCATGCTCAGACGGTTGCCCCGCTCGCCCACCTGGGTTTGCAGCCCCTCGGGCAAGGTTTCCAGCCATTCGCCATCTCCGATCCTCTGCGCCAGCGCCAAAATCGCATCGTCGCTGATATCGGGATTCGCGTAGCGAATGTTTTCCGCCACCGTGCCCGAGAAGAGGAAGGGCGTTTGGGAGACGATCCCCAACTGACGGCGGTACGCGGCCAGGTCGAAAGTGCGGATGTCGTAACCATCCACCAGAAGCCGCCCCTCCTGAAACTCGTAGAAGCGGGCGATGAGGCGGGCGATGGAAGACTTCCCCGCGCCGGTGTGACCCACCAGGGCGATGGTCTCCCCCGGCCGAATGTGCAGATTGAAGCGATCCAGCACCTTCTCCCCCTCCACATAGGCGAAGGACACATCCTCGAACCGGATGTCGCCCGAGAGGGGGGGAGGTTGGATGTGGTCGATCTGAAAGACGTTGGGTTCGGCCTCGATGAGCGCGAAGATGCGCTCCGCTGCGGAGAGCCCCGCCTGGATCTGGGCGGAGAAGGCCGCCAGGTTGAGCACGGGGAAGAAGAAACGGTCGAGGCTGGTGAGGAAGAGATACCATGCGCCCGCGGTGACGATGCCCTGGACCACCGTCAACCCGCCCGCATACACTAACCCCGCCGTGGCCAGGCCTCCCAGCCCATTGAGCATGGGGAAGACCGCCGAGAGCACAAAGCCCCGGCGCACGTTGACCTGATAACTCGCTTCGTTCGCCTCCTCGAACTCCCGATAGATCGCGGCTTCCTGGCGATAATTCTTGGCCACGACGATGCCGCCCACACTTTCCTTGATCTTGGCGTTGACCACAGCCATGGCCCGCATGCCCAGCCGCGTGTAGGTGCGCATGAGGCGACGCAGGCTGCTGGCCGCGAGGAAGAGTATGGGCAGGAAGAGGAAGACGCCCAGTGCCAGCCGCCACTCGATCTTGATGAGAAACGCAGCCAGAATCCCCGCCTGAATGAATTGCGCTGTCACCTCGGTGACCAGCGTCACCACCTCGCCGAAGTCCTTGGTGTCGGCGGTGATGCGAGAGACGATGCGGCCTGAGGCGTATTTATCGAAGAAGGAGAGATCGTGGTTGACCGAGGCCCGGAACGCGTCGGTGCGCAGGGTGAGAACCACATCGCCGATGGTGCGCACGGTCATGCGGCGACGCACCCAGTTCGCGACCCAGGCCAGCACGCCGAAGAGGAAGACCGCGCTGGTGAGGATGGCCAGCAGCACGGGGTCATCCTGGGCCTGGAGCATGTCGATGCCGCGGCCCACCAGCACCGGCAGCGTGGCGTTGGAGCCGGCGATGATGATCAGCCCCAGGGTGATGAGGGCGATGCGCCTGGCGTGGGGCTTGAAGTAAGCGCCGATGCCCTGAATCAGTTCCCGGTCGCTGTATTGGCGGTCGTAGCCTTCGAGGTCAAGATTGGCGAAGAAACCCATGATCAATGTCATCCTGCAAAAATGCGGCGATACGATTCCGACGTGCGGAGCAACGTCTCGTGGTCGCCTATGGCCGCGATGCGGCCCTTGCGCATGACGATGATGACATCAGCCCAGCGGATTTGGGACAGGCGATGGGTGATGATGAAGGTCGTGCGGCCCTTGGACGCGGCGAAGATGGCCCGCTGAATCTTATCCTCGGTGGCGCTGTCGATGGCGCTGGTGGAATCGTCAAGGATGAGGATGGCGGGATCGGTGAGGAAGGCCCGGGCCAGGGCCAGGCGTTGTCGCTGGCCGCCCGAGAGGGTCACGCCCCGCTCGCCG
The DNA here is from genome assembly GCA_011192085.1 of Caldilineae bacterium. GTDB lineage: Bacteria > Chloroflexota > Anaerolineae > J102 > J102 > M2005. The sequence goes on along the minus strand of DUEQ01000520.1, from coordinate 6,317 downwards.
ATAACGGTCTTATAGCCATCTTTGAAGGACATGATGAATTCGTGGGCCTGTGCGGCCTTGGCCGCGGCGATGATCTCCTCCATGGATGCATCGGGCTTGCCAAAGGCGATATTCTCGGCGATGGTGCGAGAGAAGAGAAAAATATCCTGCTCGATGATGGAGATCTGGCGGCGCAGAGCCTCGATGTTCCAGTCCCGCACATCCACGCCATCCACCAACACCTGGCCCGAGGTCGCGTCATAGGTGCGGTTGATGAGCTTGACCAGGGTGGTCTTGCCCGCGCCCGTCTGGCCCACGATGGCCACCCGTTGGCCCGGCTGCACATGAAAGCGGATATCCTCCAGCGCTGGGCCGACGTCCTCCTGATAGGCGAAACTCACATCCCGAAACGCGACCTCCCCCCGCATCGCCCCCACATATCCTTGCGCATTCTGATCGATGTGCGTTTCCGCGTTGATGAGCTCCAGGATGCGACGGCCTGCCGACACCCCCGAGGAGACTCGGGCGTAGGCGAACAGCGAAACGAAGGTCGGGAATCCCAACAATTGCAACAGCCCCATGTAGGCCACCACATCGCCCACGTTGATGAGCCCGCGGCGGAAGAGGATGACCGCATGCAGGAAGCCCGCGGCATTGGCCAGGGCCAGCAGCAGCAGGGGCAGGAATCGGGCCTCTACATCGCCCTGGTGCACGAACGCATTGCGATACGCCCGGGCGACCTTCTCGAACCGACGCACCTCCTGCTCCTCCTGGGCCGCGCCCTTCACCGTCTCGATGCCATCCAACACTTCGGCCAGACGAGTGTTCATATGCCCGAAGGTCTCCCGCACCTTCGTGGTGATGGGGTCCAGCTCGTGCAGGTATTGGGAAAGCGCCAACACATAGAAGAGGCTATAGAGCGCGGGGGTGAGGATCAAGGACGGATGATAGCGCAGGGCCATGATCAGGGGCATGAACATGAAATTCAGGGAGCCGATGACCAGATTGACGCCGGGATTCATCATGAAATTGATCTCCCGCACATCGTTGGTGGCCCGGGCCATGGTGTCTCCCACGGGCTGAAGGCTGTGGAAGGACATGTCTTTCCCCAGCAGGCTTACGTAAAGCTCATCCCGGATATCCCGCTCAAGCCGCTGCCCGATGAGCTCCGCGCTGAAATTCCGCATGAGCTGCAAGCCGCTGCGCAGCAATTGAGAGAGCAGAATCAGCGCGGCGGAGCGGAGCAGGATGTTGAGCATGGGCGGATCCGCCAGGATGCCGTTGAACGCCTGGCCCGTGAGGATGGGAATGGCCGACGCCAGCAATGCGTTGGAAAACGCCCCGATGATGAGCAGCACCCACAGATGCCAATAGCGCATGGCATGGGAGAACAACCAGCGCTTGGGCCCCTGGCGGTTAGCGTGATAACGATCCGGAACGGCGAACTCAGCGTAGTTGGATGATGAAACCGACGTCAGCAATGCCATAACAAATGGGATTATACCTCAAATCGGGCGAAAGGGCATTCGCAGGGGAGATGGGAAGATCGTTGCGGTTGGCAGACTGGGCGGGATGGGCTATAATCGCGGCAGCTCTCACGGAGGCGTCAGGCGACAACGCGTCCTCCGTCCTCGATCGTCCTTGCGTCCATCGCCCTTCACAAAAACCATGCCTCCTATCACCATCACCCGAACTACACGCGAAACCGACATCCTTCTGACCCTGGACCTGCACGGCTCGGGACAGACCGCGATCGATACGGGCATCGGCTTTTTCGACCACATGCTCGAACTCTTCGCCCATCACGGCCTCTTCGACCTGACAGTGCAGGCCAAGGGCGACCTGCATGTGGATGAGCATCACACGGTGGAGGATGTGGGCATCTGCCTGGGCAAAGCCATCAGCCAGGGATTGGGAGACCGCTCGGGCATTGTGCGCGCGGCCCACGCCTTCGTCCCCATGGATGAAGCCCTGGCCCGGGTGGTCATCGACCTGGGCGGACGGCCCTACGCGGTCTTCCAGGCCCAATGGCGCACCCCGCGCATCGGCGGCCTGGGCACCGACCTCATCGGGCACTTCTTCGAGAGCGTGGCCATCCACGCGGGCATGAACCTCCACGCCCGAGTCGAATATGGACGCAATGATCACCATCAATGCGAAGCCCTGTTCAAAGCCTTCGCCCGGGCGCTGGACGCGGCCACCCGGCAGGACCCCCGCCGCGCGGGCGTGCCCTCCACCAAAGGAACACTTACCTCTTGACAATTGTGGTCTCACGCCTGACGCCCATCCCCGATGACTTGACCCCCTTTCTCGCCCCATGATCACCATCCTCGATTACAAAATCGGCAATGTGCGCAGCGTGGAGAAAGCCGTGGATCGCGCGATCCAGGAATCGGGGCTGCGCCAACAGGTGACCCTCTCCGCGGACCCCGACCTCATCCTCAGCTCAGACGGCGTGATCCTGCCCGGCGTGGGGGCGTTCGGCGCGTGCATCACCAATCTAACCACCGCGGGCCTGGCTCCCATCGTCCACCGCGTGGTGGAGGAGGACATCCCCCTGCTGGGCATCTGCGTGGGCATGCAGATGCTGTTCGAAGAGAGTGAAGAGATGGGAAACTGGAAGGGCTTGGGCCTGTTGCCGGGCCGGGTGCGCAAATTCCCCGACACCCTGCGCATCCCCCAAATCGGTTGGAATCAACTCCACATACGCCGTCCGGACGATCCCCTCCTCGCGGGCGTGGCGGATGGCGCATACGCCTACTTCGTCCATTCCTACTACTGCGACCCCGCGGAGCCGGAGGACATCCTCGCCACGACCGACTACGGCTTCGAATACGCATCCATGGTGCGCCGCGGGCGCATCTGGGGCGCGCAATTCCACCCGGAAAAAAGCCAGCAGGTGGGGATTCGCATCCTGCGAAACTTCGTGGCCCTGGGCGCGGGATAATGATAAAGGAGGATGGATGTTGGACGATAGACTGTCCGATGTCCAACGACATCCCTTTTTCACTTTTCACTTCCTCGTGACCGAACTGCGCCGCAACCGACCCACTTATCGCGCCTCGCCCGTCGACGCGTAGACGCCCGTGCTCGTAGCCGTGGCGATCCCCCTGGAACGCCCCATCCTCAACGCCTGTCACCCCCGGCTCACCTTCCTCATCACCCCCCTCGACCGCCTGCACGCGGCCCGCCAGAAGCTCTACATCTCGGGATCAGGTGCGATTTGGAAAAAACCTTTTTCCTGCGGGATAATGATTGCAACCATGCGAACCAACCGCCCCCCCTCGCCCCTTCGTCATTCCCTCATGACCCCGTTCCCCATCTACGATCTCGAAACCGCCCGCAAAACCATCCTCCAACGCCGAGGATGGGCCGAAACCGAGTATCCCGACAGTCTGCTGGACGGCATCGAAGGCATCTTCGGCGAGCGGCTCACGCCTGATCAGGCCGTCGCCCGCGTCCTGGCTGACATCCGCCGCGAGGGTGATGCGGGCCTGCACCGCTGGACGGAGCGCATCGACGGCGTTCGGACGTCAACCTACGCGGTCCCGCCCGAAGCCTGGAACGCGGCCCTGGACCGCATCGATTCCGACCTGCGAGAGGCCCTCTGGACCGCGGCGGACCGCATCGCCACGTTCCACCGTCGCCAGCCCGCGCATTCGTGGATCCATCAGGATGAGGAGGGCTCCCTGGGGCAGCTCGTGCGCCCGCTGGATTCGGTGGGAGTCTACGTGCCGGGCGGCAGCGCCCCCCTGCCCTCCTCCCTGCTCATGGCCGCGATCATCGCCCGGGTCGCGGACGTGAAGCGCGTCATCGCCATGACCCCGCCCGACCGAACCACGGGCCGCATCCCCGACGTGATCCTGGCCGCGGCCGCCATCGCCGAGATCGACGAGCTCTACGCATTGGGCGGCGCCCAGGCCATTGGAGCCATGGCCTTCGGCACAGAAAGCATCGAACCTGTGGACAAAATCGTAGGCCCTGGAGGCTTGTTCGTCACCCTGGCCAAGCGACAGGTTTTCGGCGCAGTGGGCATTGACGGCTTGCCCGGTCCCACCGAAACCATCGTCATCGCCGATGACAGCGCCCACCCCGGCATGGTCGCGGCCGACCTGTTGGCTCAGGCCGAACATGACATCCTGGCCACAGCCATCCTGCTGACCCCAAGCCAGGAGCTGGCCGAAGCGGTGCAGGCGGAGGTGGAGGCCCGGATGGAGACCCTCAGCCGGGCGCAGATCATCGCCCAATCCCTGTCCGCCCGCGGGGGCGCGGTCATCACCCCCGACCTCGTCGCCGCGGTGGCGGAGGCCAACCGCTTCGCGCCCGAGCATCTCTGCCTCTCCGTGGCCGATCCATGGGCTCTGGTCCCCCTGGTGCGGCATGCGGGAGGCGTCTTCGTGGGAGAAAGCAGCTTCGAGGTGCTGGGCGATTACATCGCTGGCCCCAGCCACATCATGCCCACCGAAGGCACGGCCCGCTATACTTCCCCTCTCAATGTGGAGGATTTCGTCAAGCGCATCAGCCTCATCGCGCTTACGCCCGAGGCGGGCGCGGCCCTCAGCGCCGTCGCCGCCCGCATTGCGGATACGGAGGGCCTGGACGCGCACGCAGCCTCCGCCCGCGAACGAATGCTTTGAGCATAGTGCAACCGCGGGCAGGCTCGCGTCGATCCCCATGAAAATGGGCAAAGCCAATCTGGCGCGGAGGGCCAAGTTCGTCCAACGTCATTGGCGAACTCAGCCAACCTCGGCTTCGAGATCATCGCTGCAAACCACGCGAATTCTATTTTCCAGAACAGCTATCGGACAGTCCATCGCCCTCACGTCCATCCCCAAAATCAACCCATCATCCATTCCATGTCCCCACCCGAAGTCATCGGTCGCTTTCCCGATAAAATCCATCCCGACGCCTTCATCGCGCCCAACGCCATGATCATCGGCGATGTGCGCATTGACGCGGGCGCCAATATCTGGTTCGGCGCGGTGCTACGCGGCGATGTGGACCGCATCGTCATCGGCGAGGGTAGCAGCGTGCAAGACAACTGCGTCATGCACTGCGATCCCGGCTATCCCACCCTCATCGGCAAGCATGTGGTCATTGGACACGCCGCGGTGGTGCATGGATGCGTGATCGAGGATGGCGCGCTCATCGGCATCAACGCCACGGTGCTCAGCGGCGCCCGCATCGGCGCGGGCGCGATGATCGCAGCCGGGGCCCTAGTGCCGCCGGGCGTGGTCGTGCCGCCCCGCACCCTCTACAAAGGCGTGCCCGCCCGCTTCGCCCGCCCCGTGCGCGAGAAAGAGCTCCAGGCCATCCTCGACAACGCCCGCCGCTACGCGGCCCGAGGCCGCCGTTACAAAGCCTATTTCGAGAATTCACCGCGATGACGCTTTTCGACGCCATCATTTTCGATGTGGACGGCGTGTTGTGGGCCGCGCAAGACGCATACAACGCCTGCACCCTGTTCGTGGCCCGCACCCTGGCCCAGGAACAGGACTGGCCCACCGCAGGTCTGGACCTGGAACACGTCCGGGCATTCAAACGATCGGGGGGATTCAACAGCGATTGGGATATGATCTGGGCCCTGGCGGTGCTGCTCCAGGCCCGGGCCCAGGGCCGAATTCCCCCCGAGAGGAGCTGGTTCGACCTGGTGGAAGAGAACGCAGGTCGGGGCGTGACATGGGCCCAGAACTACGCGGGCCCGGACGCGCCCGACTTTCGCCAGCTTCAGACCCTCTACGACGCCTACTACTGGGGCGCGGACCTCTATCCCCGCATCTATGACCGGGAACCTGTGGTTGTGCACCGGCCCGGCTTCGCCCATGCCGAACGCGCCTACGCCCGGCCCGATCTCTTTCCCCGGCTTAGGCAGGCGGGCGTGCAGCGAGCGGGCATCATCACCGGTCGCAATCGCAACGAAATGCGCACGCCCATGGCCGCGCTGCATTTTGACGGCCTTCTCGTTCCCGACGCCATCTTCACCGATGAGGATGGCCATAAGCCCGATCCCGACCTGCTGGTCCGGGCCATCGACCGCCTGAACGCCAGACGGGCGGTCATGGTGGGCGACAGCCCCGATGACCTGCGTCTGGTTCTCAACTATCGTCAGCTCCCCGCCCGAGGGCGACGCGCCCAGGTCCTGACCGTGATTATCGATCACGATGATGATCCCCAATATTGGCGCGATCTGGGCGCGGACGCGGTCCTCACCGACGTCAATGACCTCCCCGACTGGCTGTTGCGAAAATAACGTCCGACGTCCAAAGTCCAAAGTCGATCCGCGCTCCGTTTATTTTTCCCTTCGTGGCTCGAAATCGGGCAGGTTGGCAGTCACGTTC
>DUEQ01000052.1 GCA_011192085.1 Caldilineae bacterium | reverse complement strand
TCTTCATCCTGCCCGATACATTCTCTTATCCCCAGGTATACAAAAGCAGGTCCTTTCTATCGCCAAATGGGTTACGCCATGTGGTTATCGCCACCGGTGAGGCCATGCCGTTCCGCCCAGGCCGCAGCCTGGGTGCGGCTGCGCAGCCCGAGCTTGTCTAAAATGTGGCGCAGGTGGGCTTTGACGGTGTGGGGGGAGATGGCCAGAGCCGCGCCGATCTCCTTGTTGCTCATCCCATTGGCCACATAGCGCAGAATGTCTCGTTCCCGTTCGGTGAGGATGTCCTCTGGGCGCTGGCGCTTGCCCTGAGAGAGGGCCACGAATTCATCCAGCAATTTGGCTGACATGCTGGGCGAGATGGCCGCTTCGCCTCGGCGGATGCGATGAATGGCGTCCACGAGTTCGTCGCTGGTGCTGCTCTTGAGCAGATACCCTCGCACGCCCGCTTGCACCGCCCGAAACAGCGTCTCCCGATCCTCGGATACCGTCAGCAACAGGATGCCTAGATCGGGGTAGCTAGTCCGCAAACGACGCGCGGTCTCGATGCCATCCATGCCCGGCATGTTAACATCCAGCACCACGACATCAGGCCGATAGGTATGGATGACGGCCAGCACCTCCTGGCCGTTGCGCAGGCTGGCCGCGACTTCGATGTCCTCTTCGTCGTTCAATAAGCGCGTCAGACCCTCGCGAAAAAGATGATGATCATCGGCAAGCAAGACGCGTATCATCGCCTACCTCATCCTTGGTCCGCCAGGGGCGAAAGGAACTGGGGAGACGCATCCGTCGTGGCGGGGATTATGTCCGCCGAGAGGGGCGCGGTGACCAGGATGACCGCGCCGCGATCAGAGCCCGTCATCACCGACAGGCGCCCACCGATGCTCTCCGCTCGCTCTCGCATCGACGTCAATCCGAATCCGCCGTTTTTGCCTGTCGCCTGTCGCGAGGTTTCGGGGAAGCCGATGCCATTGTCCGCCACCCGCAGTTCCAACGCCGTCTCCGCGATCTGAAGATGAATGTCCACATGATCCGCGCGGGCGTGCTTGCGCACGTTGGTAAGAGCCTCTTGAGCGATGCGCAGGAATTGCAGCGCGATCTCGGTGGGGACGATGAGGTTGGGCGGGTGAGCCACAAAGTTCACCTCGATGCCTGTCTGGAGCGCGAAGTCTTCCACATAGTTGCCCAGGTTTTCCGCCAGACGGGTGGGGTCGTCCCAGCGCAGACGCAGCCCTTCGATGGCCTCGCGCACGTCCATGTACGCCGAGCGCACGACCTGGCGTATTTCGGGCAGCTCCCGTTCGATTTTAGCGTATTCACCCTTTTGCAGAAAACGCGCCACGCGTTCGAGCTGGAAGCCCAGAAAACCCAAGGTTTGCGCCAGGCCATCATGGAATTCCCGCGCCAGCCGATAACGCTCCCGCAGCATGGCCGTCTGCTGCAATTCCTGGGAGAGTTGGGCGTTGCGCAGGGCCAGGGCGATCTGATGGGCGAAGGTCTGGAGCAGGTCTGCATGTTGGGGGTTGAGGCCCTGCGGGCGTTTCGTGCCCAGGAAGAGCGCGCCGAAGGCTTCGCCTTCACTGATCAAGGGCAGCGCCGCGGCGCTGCGCAGCTCGTGAGGCTGCTTTGAGGGCAATGCCCGGATGATGAACGATTGCTCTGCGAACGCCTGCTGCGCGAGCTGCTGGGCGAAGCCAAACCGGGCTGACGCCAGGTCGTCCAACCCTTGTTGCGAAAGGCAAACCCACTGATCCCGTGTCGAATCGTAAAGGAAGATGGCGCCAGCCTGGGCCTTCCAGCCCATGATCGCAGTGTGAAGGGTTTGGGAGGCCAGTTCGGTGAGGGATTTGTGGGCGCGAGAGGCTTCATCCAGGGAGTGAAGGGCCTCCATCTGGCGTTCGCGCGCCCGTAGGCTGTCGACGGCGAACGCGATGACGCCGCCTAGGATGTTGAGCAAATGGGCCTGCTCCTCTTTAGGTCCGTCGGCCGAGGGGAAGTAGGCCGTGAGGATGCCGATTCGCTCCTGTTCGGTGTGGATGGGCAGGCACATGAGGGACTGCACGCCATCCTCGCGGGCGGCATCGGCCACGCCCACAAACAGGGGGCAATCGCCGTCCACATGCGCGTGGAGGGTGCTGCACGTGCGGCAGCGTTCCGCGCCCACCCCCTGGCCGAGGTAATCATGAAACGCTCGGGCGTAATCCTCACTCAGGCCCCACGACATGGCCAGATTCAGCGTCTGTTGGTCTTCCTCGAAGATGACCAGGGTGGCGGCCTTGGCGCCCACGAGTTCGGTGGGCGCTTGCACAGCGACTTTGTAGACCTCGTCTTCATTGGGGGCGGACGCGATGTATTGGCCCATGCGATCCAGCGCCAGCAGCTTGCGATGGCTGTCCTCCAGATCGGCGAAAGCTCTGCGCAGCTCCTGCTCTGTTTCCGATTGTTTGGCCGCGTTGCGCGCGATGTAAGTCAATCCCCACCAGGCGGCGATGCTTCCGGTGACGGTGTAGATTAACACCTCCAGCCACCACTCCACGGGCGAGTTCAAAGGTCGGATCGCCGTTTGCACAAAGAGTTGATGCAACGCGGCCAGGGCCAGAACGATCATGGGCGCGTTCCAACGCAACAGCCGCAATTGCTGATGTAATGGCTGTTGCCGGAGATGCTGCCAGAAACTGGCCATCTTCCCTTGCATGTTCAAAACTTTACTAAAATCGCGCTTTTCTGTCAATTGAAGCGCTTTGCTTACGGACCCGAATCGCACGAGGGCGCAAAGCGCCGCGCGCCTTGTGCGGATGATTTTTTGTCGAACGCGAGAGGGCGCGGTAAACTTAACACATGCTTCCCACTTTCTCTCCTAAGCTTCCGGGGCTGAACATCAGCGTGGGTTCATTCTTGCCCCGCATCTTGCTGCCCAGCTCCCAGGAGTTGGAGCTGGCTCCCATCGACATGGTGGAGCCGGGCGCTCTGGCCGTATGCATCTACAATCCCGCCGCGGTCAATCCCTTCCCTCTGCCTCCGCCCGGCGTCGACTATCCTGCGCGCATGGCTATGCTGGCGGAGCGGCGTGTCGGCTTCTATGTGATCAGCGGCCTTGCTATTCCTAGGCTGGCAAGCTGGCGCGAGCAGGTCGGCTTAGATATTCCCTATCTCAGTGATACGAAGGGCGCTTTCGCCACGGAGGTCGGCATCCCTATGAAGCAGGTGGATGATCGCAACTTCCGCACCCATGCCGCGTTTGTCCTTCATGAAGATCGGGTGCTGGCCATCCTGCTGGAGGCGGATCTGATCCATCATTTTGAATGGATTCTATCTGCGCTGGATGTCACCGCGGGCCGTGAGCCGGGCGTTTATGAGTTGCCCGACAAGCCGACTTACTGAGAGAAAGCGTTCTCATCGTCGATGGTCCATGGTCCATCATCTGTGTAACCACGAAAAGTCCTGATCTCAATTCGGGCAAGTTTAATGCCTGTTATCGATGACAACGATGTCGCTGCCCCGCCTGATCGGATTGAGGACCTATGTGGGTAATGTGAATGCGGCCCGAGCTTTCTGGTGGCGTCATTTTGAGCTGGCCTTCGCCATGACGGCGGGGATCGGGCGGCATCGCCTGAGGGATGTCGCATGGGAGTTACGGCCCGGCGGCGAGTTTTGTGGCACGCGCGGGCCCCATGGCGCGCTGCCCGTCTTCGCCATCGGCGACTTCGGCCGCGCCCGCGGCTACTTGCTGACCCACGGGATCCCCATCGTCTTCGAGGAGATGATCCCAGGTCTGAGCTTGCTCATCTTCCTGGACCCGGACAGCAATCCCTTCGAATTGGCCCAGGAAACGGACCCGGATGCCTGGGATATCGCCCAGCGCAAAGCGCTACGCACGAAACGCCGTCGGGATGCGCCCCAGGATGAGCCCCTCTCCTTGCTGGGGTTGACCGAGCTCACCATCTACACCCACGACATCACCGCCAGTGTGAATTTTTACCGGGACTTGGTAGGACTGCCTGTGGGGTTGTCCTACTTCGCGCATGTGCATTTGGTCGCCGAGAATGCGCCGGTGGTGTTGCGCACCACGCGTTGGCGATGTAAAGCGCCCGCACAGCCTCACGGCACTGAGCCGATCTTCTCCACGCCCGATCTGGCGGCGCTGGCGGCGCGCCTGCAGGAGGCGGGTTTTCCGCTTCAGGACGAGGAGATGGGGTTCGTCGTGCGCGATCCTGCGGGGGTCAAGATCCATTTTCGGGCGTGAAATTTTTACGCTATGCAATTTGGCGCGAAATCCTTTCTTGGGGTATACTCTAGCCCGTTCGAGCAGGTTTTCACGCGCACTTGACTTCCCCCGGCAACTTCATGCGACGTCAGAATGCAACGACGCATCCTGAGTGGGTGCATCTCACCATCAAGCTCATTATTCTCGTCGGTCTTACCCTGCTCTTGCCCCTCTTTTTGGGCGTGGCTTTCGACATACTTGCAGATTCTGCACCCCTGGGCACGCTGTTCGGCATGCTCTCAGGGGTCTTCTTGGCAACACTCTTGATAATTCGCACTATCCAAACGCGTTATCTGACCCTTGCTCCGGTTTCTGAAGCCGAAAACGAAGAAAAAGGAGAATCGTCCTGATGAGCAAATTGCTCAAGCCGAAACCCCTCGCCATCATTGTTGGCATTCTCGCATTGTTGGTCATTTCCATTCTGTTTGTCCGCGTGCCCTTGCCGACCATTCTCCTCCCCGCGGAGGCGATCCCCGGCCTGGCCATCGGTAGCTTCAAGATCACCAATACCTTTATCGCTACGATCCTCGCGGACATCATTGTTTTGGCGCTGGGTTTTCTGGCGGTGCGAAAGATGCAGGATGTGCCGGAAAGCAAACTCCAGAACATCTTCGAGTGGGTTGTCGAGATTTTTGATGGGATGCTGACCGACATCGGTGGCAAAGAGAAGGCCCGTTCCTGGCTGGCGGTGTTCTTGACCATCCTTCTATTTCTCCTTTTTGCCAACTGGTTGGAGCTTGTGCCCGGCGTTGATAGTATTGGCTACATCGAGCCGCTCGAATTGGCGTACGCAGAAAAGGGTGTTACGGTCGGATATGA
>DUEQ01000519.1 GCA_011192085.1 Caldilineae bacterium | reverse complement strand
TTTCTGTAAAGTCTATCAAAATCTACCATAAATATATATTTTAATATCATTTCCTGTCAGGGAAGCGATGAAGCCCGGCTAGTAGATTGGTTGCCTTATGCCGGGTGGAGCGAATGGCAAAACCGGCCCGACAGACTTCAATGCTTGTCGCTCCGGTTTTCATCTTCCATCGGTTTTGTCGGAGGCGCAGGCATTGGGGGCTGGACGCATTCTGGTTTGGAGGACCTGGAATCATGAAACGCATACTTCTCTCTTTGTTGACCGCGATCCTGATGGTGAGCGTAGCGTTGGCTTTTTGGGCTGGCGGCGAGGCTTTTGCTCAGGGAGGTGATGAAGCTATCGTAGGGAGCGAATCTGTCACCAATGTGCCCCCTTCCACGGCTTCCCTGGGCGATTTCGTTTGGCATGATCTGAATCAAGACGGCATCCAGGATTCGGGCGAGCCCGGCCTGGAAGGCGTCACGGTGGAGCTGTATGACAACGGCATCTGCGCCGGCGCTCCGATGAGCACCACGGTGACCGATGTCGATGGGCATTACCTGTTTCCCGAGCTGGAGCCGGGCTCCTATTCGCTGCGGTTTATCAATCCCGCGGGCTATGAATTCAGCCCCGCGGATCAAGGCAATGATGACGCCGTCGATAGCGACGGCGCGCAGCCGAGCACGCCGCCCACGGTGGACGGCCTCTACAGTGGCGATGAAGCGTATTACGCCGAGCTCGCCCAAGCAGACAATGGGCGCGGCGTGCTATATTACAGTCGTATCGGCGACACCCTCTATCTCTTGATGCGGGTGGACCCCGATGTGAATGACAATGTGTTCGGTATGCCGGCGATGGATAGCGCGTACGTGCAAAGCGTGGGGTGGACTACGCACGCGTTCCTTCATCTGCTGACTTCCGATCATATGGAGTTCAGTCTGAGTTGCGGCGGCAACAGCTGGACCTGGGCGCAGGATTACCTCTACGATGCGGATGGCGATAAGGATCCCCATGAGGCGGACTGGCTTTCCGACCCTTATGGCAACGATGGCGGCGGTGCGCCGCCGCCCGGCATCGCGTCGGCCAGCTCCCTCCAGTGGAATATGAATCACACCCTTTGGGATGTGACATTGAACGGCAGCCGCACCAGCTCCTTGAATTATAAATCGCCCGATCCCATACTGAATTATCCGGGCTACGACAGCGTGCATCGTTGGGAATGGGCGTTGATCTACGAAATGAGCGTGGATGTCAGCGCCTGCGGAGCCGATGACATCATCGTGGAAGTGATCTCCGCGCACAATTCTCCCTCGAAAGATGGGAACGAGGATGTCTCCGTGGCCGCGACCACCGTCCCCGATCCGCCCGAGGCGTGCACCGGCCCCATCTATCTTGAAGCGGATCAGGATGACATGACCTGGGACGCTGGCTTCTACGCCCAATCCGCAAGGCTGAGCGGTCGCGTCTGGCACGATCAGGATTTCGTGGACGGCATCCAGGATCCAGGCGAGCCCTCCATCGAGAACGTGGTCATTGCATTGTATGATTCCTCCGGCAACCTGGTTGCAACCACCACCACCGACGCCAACGGCGCTTACGAATTCACGGATCTGATGCCGGGCGATTACCGAGTGGAGGTAGTGGACAGCAATTTCCAGACCGGGGGCGCGATGGACGAGAGCGACGCCGCGGTGGACTGGCATGCCAGCCCTCAGGACGAAGGGGGGGATGACGCCGTGGACAGCGACGGCGATGAGATCACACATGATGTGTCGGTGACTCTGGCCCCGGGCGAAGACAAGCAGCATGTGGATTTCGGGTTCTTCCAGGCCTGCGTGCAGCTCACAAAGACGGGCCCGGACACCGTCGCCCCCGGCGAGACCTTCGACTTCCATTTCACCGTCAACAACTGCGGCGACGTCGTGCTGCATGGCGGCGTCACCGTCTATGACCCCTTGCTCAATCCCTCCGGAGGCCACGCGATCTGGCACGCTGTGGTCTATCCCGGCGAAACCAGAGAGTTTACCAGATTCTACACCATGTCCGAGGATGATTGCCCCTCGCTGACCAACAACGCCACCGCGGTGGGGCATCCCCTGCATCCCAACGGCTCCAGTCTGGCCAATGTGACCGATGAGGATAGCTGGACGGTGGCCTGTAGCGCCTGGGATTGGGGCGACGCGCCCAACAGCTACAAGACGGATCGGGCCTCGGGCGGCCCCAGGCATCAACTGGGCAGCGGCCTGGTCATCGGCAGCGTTGTGGATGATGAATTCGACGGTCAGCCCTCCGCTGCCGCGGATGGCGATGACAGCGCCGGGACCGATGACGAGGATGCGTTTGCCAGCCCCATCGCGCTGATCGCGGGCCAGCCCGCGCAGATCGCCGTGCCCGTTCACAATCCCCTGRGCTCYGACGCCACCCTYTATGGCTGGATCGATTTCAACCAGGAYGGCGATTTYRASGACGCCGGCGAGARCGCTTCGGTGACCGTGCCTGCGGGCATCAACGCCTCCCTCACCCTCGATTTCGGCGTGACTCCCTCCAACGCTTTCGGAGCCACCTTCGCTCGCTTCCGCCTGACCACGGACGCGCTCTGCACCGCGTGCGTTGGCGGCCCCGCCAGCGATGGCGAGGTCGAGGACCATCCCGTGTTTATCCAGCAGTTCTACACCCTGGGCGATTACGTGTGGAACGATGCGGACGCGGATGGCGTGCAGGATGCGGGCGAAACGGGCATCAATGACGTGACCGTGGACCTCTATGCGGGCCCATGTGACTCTCTGGACGCGTCCAGCGCGCCCCTGCAATCCACTACGACGAGCTCGCACAACGGCGTGGATGGTTGGTATGAGTTCACCGACCTCAGCGCTGGATCCTACTGCGTCGTCCTGGCCAGCGACAATTACGAGCCGGGCGGTCCCCTGGTCGGGTTCATCGCCAGCCCCGCCAACGCCTCAGGCGACCCCGCCACCGACAGCAACGGCTCTCCTTGGCACCGGGCCGACGTCACCCTGGCGGGCGATGACCTGACCATCGACTTCGGGCTGTATCAGGCCCCGCCCATCCAAGAGGGCGCGTGCTACGTGATCGCGGACGATGGCGACTACTTCGGTCTGATCGATATCAACACCGGCCAGGTGGAGGTCATCGGCGCGGTGGATCCGCCCGATGGCGAGAACCTGGCCATCCAACCCGCGGACTTCACCCTGTTCAATGTGGCGTCGTGGGGCGAGGGTCTCGAGACCCCGCTGATCACCATCGACGATCAGAACGCGGCCACCACCACCATCAACAGCGACATCGGCCTGATCGATGTCGACGCCCTCACCTTCGATCCCACCACAGAGACGCTGTACGCCGTGGCTGTGCAACCCGGGCCGGGCGCGCTGTATCAGGTGGATCCGGCTACGGGGAACGCCACTCATCTCGTCGACCTCCAGCCCCCCTCGCCCGATCCCCTGGMGGRMGCGAWTRMTCCCCACATCGAMGGCRTCGCCATCGACCCCAACAGCGGGATCATGTACGGCGYTTACAGCGCCTGGKCYGACAAGAGCTATCTGGTGATCATCAACAAGASCACCGGCGAGMTCACCTTGGTGGGCGGMYCCYCGRRCGATCCCGGCTACACGGGCGTGGAYGACATCGASGAKATYGCCTTCCATCCCRACGGTCAGTTGTACGGCACGCTGGGCCAGAACGGCGCCCTGGGCAATGGCCCCTCGGGCAGCTACGAAGGTCTAGTGCACATCGATCTCGCCACCGCGGCCGCCAGTCCTGTGGGCCTCTTCGGCGATCCCATGCCCGGACATGACGATTGGGACATGGAGGCCCTGGCCTGCGCCATTCCTCCCAACGCCGCCAGCCTGGGCGACTACGTGTGGTGGGACCTGGATGAGGACGGCGTGCAAGACGCGGACGAGCCCGGCCTGGCGGGCGTCCTCGTGACCTTGAAGGATGGAATCGGCAACACGGTGGCCTTCACCACCACCGACGCCAACGGCGCATACAGCTTCGACACCCTCGTGCCCGGCGATTACCAGGTCGTCTTCACCCTCCCCGGACCGGATTGGAGCTTCAGTCCGCAGGATCAGGGCGGCGACGACGCGCTGGACAGCGACGCCGATCCCGCCACCGGCGCCTCGCCCACCATCGTGCTGGCCTCGGGCGAAGACAACGACACCATCGATGCGGGCTTGGTCATCCCCTCCAGCTACACCATCACCAAAGAAAACACCACCGATGAAACCGATCTCACCTCGGGCGACCCCATCAGCTTCACCATCACCATCGAGAATACGGGCAAGACCTGGCTGGCCGTCCTCCCCCTAAAGGACGCATATGACATCGACTATCTCACGTACGTGAACGCGGTTCCCGCCTCCGATGACAACCTCGATGACGGCCTGATCAACTGGAGCGACCTGACCGTCAGCTTTGGACATGATCTGGCCCCGGGCGAGAGCGTCTCCATCATCGTCAACTTCACGGCCAGGGCCGCCACCGAGCCCGAGCCCAACGACGAGACCATCAACAGGGCCACAGCCTACGATGTGTGGGCCGATCCCGACGGCCCCGACGGCCCGAACGGCGCCATCGGCCCCCTGCCCGATCAATCGGATGAAGCCCCGGTGCGCATCCTCACTCCTGTGAACGAACCGATGGACGGCTTCTCCGCCAGTCCGAGCCGGGGCGGCGTGCTGGTGCAGTGGCATTCGCTGAACGAGGCCAACATCCTGGGTTACAACGTCCTGCGCAGGACCAAGGACAGTGAGTTTGTACAGGTGAATGCCGACTTCATCTTCGCCCACTACGCGGGCGCGAGCCAGGGTGCGGACTACAGCTTCATCGATCCCCTCTCCTTCCCTGGTCAGTATATCTATGTGCTGGAGATCGTGCGTCTGGATGGAGGCGTCGAACGATATGGCGCTGCTGCCGTCACCCTCGCGCCTCCCTCCTTCCCGCCCAAACTCAGCATGAATCGTTAATAAGGGGCATTTCCACCCCATTCACCTCCATTCCAGGTCCTAGAAGACGCGGAGGAACGAAGCGCATAGCGAGTCCTCCGCGTCTTCGCGCGTTTCTGGCGTCCGCGCCGAGCGCAGCCAACTCAAAAAGACAGCAGTCGTGGGGACAAATCCGCGGGATTCGGCTCCTTTTCTATCAAAAATCTATCAAATCTTAAAGGGAATTCTCCCAGGG
>DUEQ01000518.1 GCA_011192085.1 Caldilineae bacterium | reverse complement strand
GGCGGGCGCACGCCCGAGGAGATCGCCCTGGCCATCATGGCCGAAGTTGTCGCCACCCGGTACGGCAAGCACTTGAAGGGGAAGTCATGAAGGAGATAGTGAGCGATGAAAATCCTGGATTGGTATTCCTGGTTGGAGTAAGGAGTATAGGCAGAGATGGCGAAGCGCCTTTACGTCGCCCCGGCCGGCGCGGGGAAGACCGAGTTCGTGTTGAATAGCGCCCGGGAGACGGCCCAGGCCTGGGGAAAGGCGCGGATCGTTGTAGGAAGCAGGCGGCAAGCCCAGGCGGGATACCGCGGCCTGGCCCCAAAGGGCGCATTTGGCGTGCGCATCCACACCCTCACGGGCCTGGCCCGCGAACTGCTCGACATGGCGGGCAAACCCTGCATCCTCATCACAGACCCCATCCAGATCCGCCTCCTGCGGGCGTTGGTGGATCAGGCCGACCTGAGCTACTACGCGCCCCTGACGCGCAAGCCCGGCTTCATCCGCGCCCTGCGCGACCGCTTCGCCGAACTCACCCGCGCCCGCATCGATCCCGGCGACTTCGCCCGGCAGGCACAGAGGATGGGCGGGGAGCCCCGGCTGACGGAACTGGCCCGGCTCTACGCCGCGTATCGGGCGGAGCTGACCGCCCGGGGGTGGACCGACAGCGCCGGGCTGATTCCCTGTGCGGTTCGGGCGCTGGGCGAGGATGAGACCCTGGCCCGGGATTGGGACTTCCTGGCCGTGGATGGTTTCACCCGCTTCCACGCCTCCGACCTGGCCCTGCTGCGGATGCTGAGCCAACGGGTGAAGGCGTTCATCGTCACCATGACCGGGGATTTGAAGGACGGTTGGGAGCCCTCTGTGGCCGGGCCCTGGCAGGACGCCTGGGAACAGGCCGCGCAGGCCCTCGGCCTCCCTCCCGAATCCCTCCCCAATCCCAATCCTTACCCAACACCCATCGCCTCCCTGACCTCCCGCCTTCTCCAGCCCGGCTACACCGCCCCTGCGGCCCCTTCCTCCCTGGATGCCATTGCTGCACCAGATCAAGCGGGCGAGGTGCGAGCCGCGTTGCGCTGGCTCAAACAACGCCTGGTGCAGGATGGACTGGACTTGAGCGAGGTCGCGCTCATCGCCCGGGACCTCGCGCCCTACCGGGACGCCATCGCCCAGACCGCAGCCGAATTCGGTCTGCCCGTCACCCTGACAGGGGGCCTGCCCCTGCGAGAAAACCTGGCCGTGGACGCGCTCATGTCCCTGTTAAACCTGTTCACGCCCCCGCCGACGCGCTGGCATCCCCTGGCCGATCCCCGATTCCCCTACCGCGACGCGGTCGCGGCCTGGCGCTCCCCCTACTTCGACTGGCGCTGGGTTGTGGCTGGGGAGGACGCGGATGATGGGGATGCGACGCTGGTCATTCGGCCCGAGGATGCGGACGCGCTGGCTGCATTGGCCCGTTGGGGCCGGGTGACGTCGGGCGCAGGCTTGTGGTGGGACGCGTTCCGACGGCGGGCGAAGGTGGAGAGCGACAGGAAGGAGGAGCGCCCATGGCGGGATGAGGATGAGGCCGGGGTCGCGGCCCCGCGCGGGGATGCAGCGCGACAGTTATGGCGTAAATGGCTGTGTTTCCGACGGTCCCTGACTCCGCCCCGCGGCGCACATCCCGTGCGGACCTTCGTGCGCTGGCTGGAAGACCTCATCGGGCCCGAACCCTCCGACGACGTTGAACTCCGGGAGGAGGATGCTCCCGCCCCGCGGTCCAGCTTCACCCTGAACATGATCGCCCGCATCCGGGCCAGCGACGATGCACGGCTGATCGCCCGCGACATCGCCGCGCTCAACGCATTCAAAGAGACCCTGCGCGGCATGGTCTGGGCCGCGGACGCGCTGAACCTCCCCCCTGTCACCTTTCAGGCATTCCTCACTGACCTGGGAGGCGCGCTGGAGGCGGGACGCTACGATCCGCAGCGCGCTCCCGGCCGCCGCACGCTGCTGGCGGGGGATGCGGCCTCCCTGGCCGGGCTACGCTTTCGAGCCGTGGCCATCCTGGGCCTGGCCGAGGGCGTCTTCCCCGCCACCTTGCATGAGGACGCGTTTTTACGGGGCGCGGACCGGGAGGCCCTGCGCCGCGCAGGCTGGCAGGTGGACCCCTCGCCCGACAACCGGGAGGCTGCGCTGTTCTATCTGGCTTTCAGCCGGGCCGACGCCCGGGTGCTCATTACCCGGCCTCGCCTGGCCGAAGGAGGCGCAGACTGGCCTCCTTCACTCCTCTGGCGCTGGCTGTTACGCGCGGCTCAGGTGGAAGCTGTGCAGCTCACCCACGAGAATAGCCTTTTTCACGCGCCCCCGGCCTCCTTCCCCGAGCTGATGCTGGCCCTGGCCCGTCACCCCCAGGGGATGAACGCCGCGTTCATGCGGGAGGCCGCGGGAGAGGAGCGCCTGACTCGGTGGCGTTACGCCGCGCACGCGGCCGTCTCGCGCTATGCCAGGCGATTCAACGCCTTTGACGGCGACCTCTCATCCCAGACGACTGCGCTCAGCCGTCGTTACGGCCCCCGTCATGTGTGGTCCCCCGCCCGGCTGGAAACCTATCGCGCCTGCCCCTACTGGTTCTTTGCAGAAAGCGTCCTGTCGTTGGAAGCCAGGGAGAAGCCGACGTTGGGAATGAACGCCCAGCAGTTGGGAAGGTTCTACCATCGGGCCTTGGAGCTGGTATTCCGCCAGGGCGCGGATAAGGCGGACGACGCGAAGGCCCTCATCGCCATCTGGGAGGTCATGGCCGATGACCTGTTGGATGAGGCGCCCGAGCGCTATGGCTTTCGCCCTACGGCCTGGTGGTCCCAAGAACGCGAGCAGATCAAAACGATCCTGCGCCGCACCCTGGAAAGGATGGCGGAGGAGGTCAATCCGGGATGGCGGCCGCGGGCCTTCGAGGCCGCGTTTGGCGTACAGGGCCGCGCGCCTCTGTCTCTGCCCCATCCCCAAGGGACTGACGTCATGCTCCTGCGGGGCGTCATCGATCGGGTGGACCACGACGGCGAGGGCGGCATGCGCATCGTCGATTACAAGACGGGCGATGTGAGCCGATATGACAAAAGGTCGCTGATGGAGGGACGCTATCTCCAGCTTCCCCTCTACGCCCAGGCCGCGGCGCAGGTGTTGGAACATGGCCGGGCCGTCGATGGGTTTTATTGGAGTGTGATCAAGGCGAAACCCAGCGACTTGCGGTTGGAGAAGTTCGGCGTCGAGGACGCGGTGCAACGGGCGACGGACTACGCCTGGGAAGCCGTGGAGGGCGTGCGCGCGGGGCGGTTTCGGCCCCAACCCCTTCGCGATGGCTGTCCCGAACACTGCCCGGCCGCGTCCTTTTGCTGGCATTATCGCCCTCGGGGGGATTTCAGTTAGAATAGAACCTATCCACCTCATGCTCAACAACAGCTTGCGCTCGCTTATGGCTATCTCACCTGAATTGCAACACGCCCTGCTTGTCCTCTTCCTCGCCATTCTCTCCCTGCTCTTCGGGAACAGCGTGGTGCTGTTCGCCAACCGGGTCAGTCGCAGCCAGTTTATTCGCTCTCTCCTGGCCTTTGCGTTTCTCTTCCTCCTCACCTTCCTCTTCTGGACTCTCTCCGTCCAGGCGTTGTCCGCCATGGTGTTCGGAGTTCACAAGCCCTTTGTCGATGTGTTCATCATCGTCAGCCAGAGTTTCACGCCCTTTATCCTGGGATTTCTCATCCTGCTGCCTCATCTTGGCCATTACCTGTATGCGCTGCTACGGGTGTGGGTGGTGATCAATCTCATTATCCATGTGGCCCACGCCTACGATTTTGGCTCGGCCCAGGCGTTGGTCGTCTCTTTGTTGGGATGGTTGTTGCTGGAGTTGGCGACCAGCCTTTCTTTCCTGAAATTGGATGCTGTCAAGCGTTGGTTTTTGAAGATCGCCACGGGAAAGGCGGAGTATCGGGACCCGAACGATCTGGTGATGGCGTATGTGCGGGCGCAGCGGGCGTTGATGTTGCAGGCCGCGCAGCAGCAGGAGGGCCGCGATGCTTGATGCCGTGATTCTCACCGGTTTGACGTTGGGGGCCATTGTATTGGGCCTGCTGTTCATCATGGCCCTTTTATCGCCGCTGGAAGCCCTGACCTGGTGGGCGGGATGGACCAGTCATGCGCCCTCGCCCGGCAAGCTGAGTGAAGAGGTGCGGGAGGAGATCGAAGCGCAGGCGGATCGGAGGCGCGAGGTTGGGGCCCGCCCCCGGTTCTATCTGGTCTATCTCACAGCCATTGGCGGCGTCTCAGCCGAGGAGCTATCGTATCGCGAGCGGGTTTTCCTGGAGACATTGACGGAAGCCCTGCCTGAAGCTGTCATCATCAGCGATGTGTATCCCTTCTCCGTCACCAACAATCCCCTGACCGGGGAGCGCATGTTGGGCTGGTTGTGGCGGAAGATCCACGAAAAGCGCAAGACCATCACAGGCGGCATCCTGGCTACCTTCATCTTTGCCCGCAATCTCTTCAATGTGGCCGTCTCAGCGGATCCGCGCTACGGGCCCATCAACAACGCGGGCGTGGCCCGAGAGATCGCCAAAAGCCTCTACCGCCATGACTACCCCCTGGCGGGAGACATCCCCGTGGTGATCATGGGATGGAGCGGCGGAGGGCAGATCGCGGTGGGGGTGGCTCCATTTCTGTGTCTGGGTCTGGACGCGCCCATCTATGTGGTCTCCATTGGCGGCGTGCTCACCGACGATCCCGGCATCGCTTTTGTGGAGCATCTCTGGCATCTTCAGGGCGACAAGGACCATTTCCACCTCATTAGCGATATCCTGTTCCCAGGACGATGGCCGTTCATCAAGAATTCGGCTTGGAATCGGTTCAAGCGCGCGGGCAAGATGACTGTCATCACGCCCGGCCCCATGAGCCACACGGGCAAAGGCGACTATTTCGATTCCAACGCCATCCTGCCCAATGGTCAGACCTTTGTGGAAAGGACGGTAGAGATCATTCGCGACGCGGTGCGCACCATCCAGCCACCGCCCCCCACCAGCATCGAAGAGGAATTGGAGGAACTGCTTGGGCGAGGGGCTTAATCCACGCCTGTAACGAAATCGGCCGCGTTCGACGTGCGCCAGGCGTAGGCGATGTTGCGGCTGGTGTGACCTACGCCGACCCCGCCCGCGGCGTCCACCACGATCCAGCCCGCTTTGCCCTGGGGCGTGGCGGCCAAAAACGCCTCGGTCGCGTGGGAGGCCGCCTCGGCCGCGGGCAGCCCCGCCGCCAGTAGACGCATGACCAGGAAGGAGAGGCCCGCGTGGATGATATGCTCTCCCTGGCCCGTGGTCGCCACCGCGCCGAGCCCGTCGGCCGCGTAGAACTCCGCACCGGGGATGGGAGAATCTCCGATGCGGCCCGCTCCTCGTGGGAGCCGGTCATCGTCACGGGCCGCTGGCTGACGGACGATTGGGGCCGGGCCTGGCTGGCGGTGGAGGACGTTCGTCAGTAGAGGGGTTGTTCGCGCGGACAAAAGTGCGTGCTGCGCCCGCCTACGACGATGCGCTGGATGGGCGCGCCGCAAGAAGGACAGGGCTCCCCCGTGCGCCGGAACACCTGCAAGCTGTTCTGAAAGGATCCCACCGACCCGTCCGGGCGACGGTAATCGCGCAGGGTCGTGCCCATCTCGGCCAGGGCTTGCGTTAACACCCCTTTGATGGCGCCCGTCAGCCGCTCGATCTCCTCCCGACTGAGGGAGCCGCCCGGGCGCAGTGGATGGATGCGGGCCCGGAACAGGGCCTCGTCCGCGTAGATATTACCGACGCCCGCCACGATGCGTTGATCCAGCAGCAGGGATTTGATAGGGGCGGTGCGTTTCGCCAGGGTGCGGGCGAGATAGTCAGGGGCGAAGTTATCGCTCAGGGGCTCCGGCCCCAATTTGCCCACGATCTCCTCCGGACCCTCCACCAGATACACCCTCCCGAACTTGCGTTGATCCTCGAACCGCCACTCGCGGCCATCATCCAGGTGGAAGATGAGCCGGTCGTGGGGGCGCAGAGGATCATCGGGCGCGACCACCCGCACCTTGCCTGTCATGCGCAGATGCATCACTAGCCAGCGATCATCATCCAGCCGAAAGAGCATGTATTTGCCCCGTCGCCCGACCGATTCCACCCGACGGCCCTGCATCCAGGCCCGGAAGCGAGCGGGTTCGGGCCGATCCACCACGGGCGGCCACAGCAGGGTGACGTCGCGGATGTTGTGGTTCAGGATGTGCGGCGCGAGGGCGTCGAGGATGGTCTGGACTTCGGGTAGTTCGGGCATGGGGGGATTGTAGAGCGTTGCGCACGCGTTGTCAACGTGGCGAAGGGCTAGGCCGTCTCTTTTCGGAACAGCATGACGCGGCGCGTTGGAAGGGGTTTCATTCTTGCGAAAATGCCCCCATCTGTTGTAGCATGACTTCCAATTGGCGTCTCC
>DUEQ01000517.1 GCA_011192085.1 Caldilineae bacterium | reverse complement strand
CAGGCGATTTCCCAAACTTCTGTTTTATGTTATAATCCCCGTATCGAAGCCATCCATGCCCTTTTCCATACGCTGAGAGTTTGACATGCCCTATTCACGCATCCGGGAAGCGCCTGAATCCAGCTCCGCGGCGACGTTGCGCGCCGTGGTGGCTGCGCTCAAAGATAGTTGGCACGCGCCGCAACAGGGGACGAACGCGGAAAAACGATTGGCGAAGGCGGCATCGCGCCTGCCCGAATCGGTGATAAGGAAACTCATCGCCTACGAAGTGCGTCAGCGCGCCCTGGACCCTAACCTCGCCCGCCACGTGAAGACCGAAGGCCTGGCGCGGCAGGCCGTGGCCCACTACAAGCACATCGAGGGGAAGATCGGCTATCCCGCCATCCTCATCGGCGCGCCCAACGGCGGCGTCGCCTATCTCGCCGCCCTGCTGGGCGTTCCCTTTCTCCCAGCCTACTACCTGCTCAGCTTCGCCCATCACTCCGACCCGGATGACATCCTCGCGTACGAACAACGGGGTAGCGAGCTCATCGAACCCATCCTCCGACAGAATCCCGATCTGCTGGCCGTCAACCACTATGATCCCGTACACGATCGCTTTCTCATCGAAGAAGTGAATCACATCCGACTCAAACTCCTCAGCCTGCCCTCGGCCTACCAAACCTTCATCGAACAACATCTGGCCCCTGGCGGCGTGGTCTTCTATGTGGACAACGAATTCCCATGGCGGCAGTATCGAATCGGCGACCGACACTGGTTCCAGGTGGGCGGTTTGGGCGGATTCAGCGATGAAGAATTCTTGCGCGGCTCCCCTGTGTTGGATGAATGGCTGGCGCAGGAAAAGAGCGACCATCGAGGCGGCTGGCGGCTTCCCCAATACGAGGATCAATTGGAGGAGACCCGGGAGTCGGAATGGGGCAGCATCCCTCCCTTTCGCGAGGCCGTCAAAGCCTTTGTCGACAACCGCGACGACTGGGAATTCCGGGCCTTGCATGGCTACCATCCCGAAGACTTCAGCGCGCTGGCCTATACCGCCTATCTATGGGAGAGTCGCCTCCACAACCGAGAGGTGAACGGGCTGCTGGTWGAATGCTTCAGCCAGATCAACCCCACCGCGGCGTTGCGGGCCGACCTCCTGCCTCTGTGGATGCCCTTCAACACYCAAGACAGTCTGGAATTCTTCGCCCGCATGACGCCYCTGATTCCCAAGAGCCTGCCTGTGGTCCTCTCCCTGCTGGCCAACTTCACCAAGCCCCCCGACCTCCCCCTGGCCCAGGCCTGGGAGCGGATCGCCTCACGCATTGGGCCGGTGCACTGGATCGGCATCCAGCCTGACCTCTATCCCATGGACCTGGCCTCCCTCTTCGATTACGTCACCGACTTGCAGAGATGGGTTCAGTCGCATCCAGGCGCGACCGTTCGCCCTCACCTCACGTCCGAGGACCTGCTGAGCATGATTCAAAACCTGAATCGGCACGGCACCAAACTGTTCACCTATCTCCTCAGCGGGGAGGAGGAAGAGGAGATCGCGCCCATCGGGGAGCCGCCCCCCATGACCTAGGAATGGGAAGTTGTTTTCCAGAAATTATCTGTTTTGCATGCATGATAAGCCTTGAGATACTGCCCTAAAGGGGCTCGTGCGCATCCCACCAAGGCTTGAAATGGGTGGGCGCTGTCGCTTCAGAGGGATCGCGCGGGGGATTCTGGCACTTGCCGCCGGTCTGGGTCACGCGATCCAAGGCTTCGAGGGTGGTGTAGTAATAGGCTTCGGCCCGCTCGGGCGTGGCTCCAATGGCCACCATGCCCAGTTTGCCATATTCGGACAGCGCGCCGATGAGATGAAAGACCATGCCCTCCTGGGTGCCGCCGTGGAAGTGCAAGCCCTCGCACAGGGCGATGTCCATCAGATCTTCTGGCGTGAGGCCCTTGTAGGCGTTGCTGTGGAGGTTGTCGGTGGCGTAATAGTAGCGGGGCTGGCCCGTGCCGGTGTAATACAACCCGTCCTCCAGATTGTATTCGCCATGAGTGAGGAACTTCAGGGTCATGAAGGGATGGGTCGTGCCTCCCTTGCGGAGGTTGATCTCCAGGGAATAGTGCTTCCAGGAACCATCGGGCTGAGGCACGGACACGAAATCCACCGAGAAGCGACCAATGGCCCCCCGCACGCTGAGCGCGTGCCCTACCTGCCGTCCTATCTCCTGTAACTCCAGGCGATAGGTTTCATCCGCGGGGAAGGTCGCGCCCAGATAAACCTGTTTGGTGGGGCCGCCCAGGATCTGCTCGTGGGTCGAGACCACCGTGCCCTGGCCCAACGGATTGATCAGCCCCTGCACCGAGGGCGACCGCTTGCCTTCCCCCTCCACGAAAGCCTCCACTATCCCCTCCATCTCCGCAAATTTGCGCATAAAGCGTTCATAGGTTTCGTCAGGATTTTCAAAATGTAGCCGTTTGGGCATTTCCTGCTTTAACCAACCCTCCAGGTCACCTTCCTCTGGCGCTCCTTCAAAGTTAAACAGTGAATTGCCCTCGCCCGAGAAGCCCTCATTCAGCTTGACCACGGCCCGACGCAGATCGGGATGCTTGCGCTTGAGCGCAGCCAGCGCGCCAACCACATCCTGCTCATCCCGCAGATCCTCGAACCCATCGGGAAACAACACCCCGGCGTCCCGAAAGAGCTTGCGGTTCCAGCTCTTGTTGCCCAGATGCACCAGGTCGGGGTCCAGCGCGTAGAGGGGCACGCCCAACAGCACCGAAAGCCGCCGCTCATGGGGCGTCGAGTTGAAGCATTCCATGTACGCGGAATCGGGATAGCGGATGTTCTCGCGGATGCGCTGGATAAGCCGGGGTCGGGCCAGGATCTTCT
Organism: Caldilineae bacterium; assembly: GCA_011192085.1. Lineage (GTDB taxonomy): Bacteria > Chloroflexota > Anaerolineae > J102 > J102 > M2005. The sequence goes on along the minus strand of DUEQ01000517.1, from coordinate 3,721 downwards.
CGGTCAGGGAGAGGGAAGAGGCGTCGTGGCAGCTCAGCAGGATGAGCCGGTCGCGGGCGTGCGAGCCCGGCACGCCGGGCAGCAGGTTGAGGAAGTAATCGACGATGGAGTCGTCGATGGGTTCGCTGGTAATGTAAATCACCTGCGTGCGCGGCAATTGCAGCATCATCAAGTAGTAAAGCAGCCGCTGTTCGTAGAAATTGATGCCCGGAATCTTAGAGAGCACCTCCTGGTCCAAAGTCAGGCTGGGCACGACGATGACTGTGCGCGGGGTGTGCCGATAGGGTAACACCTCCTCGTAGAGGTCCAGGAGGTGCGCATTGAATGCGTTGAAGCGTCGCCGGATCTTAGCTTCGGGCAGGCGCATCAGGTCGAAGATGGTTTCATTGAAAATCGGGCGTATCATGGCGGCTTCCATGGAAGGAGAGAAAGGGGAGCGTCTTCATTATAGCGTAAATCCAGGCGGCAACAAACACACCTGAGAGCGCGCCCTCAACCATCCGGTCAGACGGATAGCCTGTTTCGAAAATAGACGATAGGCGAAGGCTTTCATGAGTCTCCGTCGTCCGCCATCTATCGTCCATCATCCTTTCATCGGTATCGGCGCTGGCCAGCCTGTCGTGGGACTGTTTCGTTTAGCTATGGAGCAGCGCCCACTCCAAGCCGTCGGAGAGGGCCTGCCAGCTCGCCTCGATAATGTTGGCGCTGGCCCCCACCGTGGTCCACCGCTTTTGGCCATCACTGAAGTCGATGAGCACGCGAGTAGTGGCCGCGGTGGCCATGTGGGTGTCGAGGATGCGGACCTTGTAGTCCGCCAGGTGCACCTGTTTCAGTTGGGGATAGATGCGCTCCAAAGCCTTGCGCAAGGCCTTGTTCAGGGCGTTGACGGGGCCGTTGCCTTCAGAGACTTCGTGAAAGATGGCGTCGCCCACCTGCACTTTCACCGAGGCCTCGGAGAAGATGCCCCGCCCGCGGCGATGCTCCACATTGGCGGTGAAGTCGATCATTTCGAAAGGCGGTTTGTAATCCTCCTGGGTGCGGCGCAGAAGCAGCTCCACCGACGCGTCCGCGGCCTCGAACGCGAACCCGCGATGCTCCAGCTCCTTGATCTGCGTCAACACCGCCCGCTCCTGCTCCCGAGTGATCCCTTCCAGGCCCATTTGCGCCCGCTTCACCGCGATGTTGTCCTTTCCCGACAGATCAGACACCACGACTCGCATCCTGTTCCCCACCAGCTCCGGATCGATGTGCTGGTAGCTGAGCGGATTCTTGACCATGGCGTTGACATGAACGCCGCCCTTGTGCGCGAACGCGCTGCGGCCCACGTAGGGTGCGTGGTCATCGGGCGCAAGGTTGGCCAGCTCGCTGACGAAGTTCGCCACCTCAGTGAGTTTGCGCAACTGCTCGGACGTCACTACCTGGATGCCCATCTTCAGGTTGAGATTGGCGATGATGGGCAGCAGATCGCTGTTGCCGCAGCGCTCGCCATAGCCGTTGATGGTGCCCTGCACGTGCGCCACGCCCGCCTGCACCGCGGCCAGCGCATTGGCCACGCCCATCGCGCCGTCGTTGTGGGTGTGAATCCCCAACGGCGCTCTGATCCCGGCCGCCTTCACCTCCCCGATGATGCGCTCGATCTCCCAAGGCATGGAGCCGCCATTCGTATCCGCCAGCACGATGACGTCCGCCCCGGCCTTTTCCGCCGCCCGCAACGTGCGGATAGCGTATTCGGGATCGGCCTTGTAGCCATCGAAGAAGTGCTCCGCGTCGTACACCACCTCCCTGCCGTTCTCTTTCAGATAGGAGAGGGTGTCGTAGATCATGGCGACGTTCTCATCAAGGGTGGTGCGCAACACGTCGGTCACGTGCAGGGTCCAGGTCTTGCCGAAGATGGTGACGACCTCCGCGCCTGTGGCCAACAGCATCTGCACTTGCGCGTCCTGATCGACGGGGGTGCGGGCCTTGCGGGTAGAGCCGAAAGCCGCGATCTTGGCGTGTTCGAGCGCCAGTTCGGTCTGAGCCCGCTCAAAGAAATCCATATCCTTGGGATTGGAGCCGGGCCAGCCCCCTTCGATGTAGTGAATGCCCAGCTCGTCCAGCTTGCGGGCGATGCGCAGCTTGTCGCCGGAGGAGAAGTTGACGCCTTCGCCCTGGGCGCCGTCGCGAAGGGTGGTATCGTACAATTGGATGGTAGGAGTCATGATCGGCATTCCGGAAGATGTGGAGCGTGGGTCATGATGAAGGGATTTTACTGTGGCGCGAAGCGCATCGATTCATGCTGGTGACAAAACTCTGCGTACACATTGGTCGTGTGTTTTTGCCCCCTCCCTGGCCCTCCCCAGAAACTCTCTGCGCACGTTTTCAGGGGAGGGAGGCCTTGTATTGCCCCGGCGGATCGCGTATCCGTCTGGAGACGTATCGAGCCGAATCCGTGATCCGGCGCTCTCCATTTGCTGAGCCGGATGGCCTGCCCTTGAGCTGCGCTCAGGGGTAGGTTGGAGGGGGTCACGCAACCGAACGAGGGGATGACAGACTTTTGTCAGTCAACCAGATTCGCCTGCCAGATAGCTGCGGACAATCTCGCCCATGGCCTCCGTGCCCACGACCTCAACGGTCTGGTCGGGCTCGGCCACGCCCGCGAGATCTGGGGTGCGGTAACCCGCGTCCAGCGCCCGCGCCACCGCGCTCTCGATGGCTCGGGCCGCGTCCTCCTCTCCCAGCGAATGGCGCAGCATCATGGCTGCGGAGAGGATCGTCGCCAGGGGATTGGCGACGCCCTGGCCCGCGATGTCGGGCGCGGAGCCATGAATGGGTTCGTAAAGGCCGCGTGCGCCATCGCCCAGGCTGGCCGAGGGCAACATGCCCATGGACCCAGCCAGCATGGCCGCCTCATCTGTGATGATGTCTCCAAACATGTTGCCGCTGACGATGACGTCAAAGTCCGCGGGACGGCGGATGAGGTGCATGGTCATGGCGTCCACCAGCACGTGCTCCAACGTCACGTCGGGGAATGCTTCGGCCATGAGCCGAGTCACCGTCTGCCGCCACAGGCGGGAGGAGGCGAGCACATTGGCCTTGTCCACCGAGGTGAGCTTTCCCCGACGCTGTCGCGCAGCCCTGGCCGCCACCCGCACCACCCGTTCCACCTCGGGTCGGGTGTAGATGAGGGTGTCGTAAGCCTCTTCGCCCCCTTCCTGGCGAGGGCCAAAATAGAGGCCGCCAGTCAATTCCCGCACGACCAGCAGATCCACCCCCTGGAGGATCTCGGGGCGAAGGGGAGAAGCTGCAGTGAGCTGGGGAAAGATCCTGACCGGGCGCAGATTGGCGTAGAGCCCAAGGGCTTTGCGCAGTTTCAGCAGCCCCTGCTCAGGTTGGACCGACTTCGTGGGGTCCGCCCATTTAGGCCCGCCCACTGCGCCCAAAAGGATGGCGTCAGCCTGCTGGCAGGCGGCCAGGGTGTCGTCGGGCAGGGGCGAACCGGTCTCGTCGATGGCATTGCCGCCGATGGGATAGTTGGTGAAATCAAAAGTAAGATCATAAAGAGGAGCAAGGGCCTCTAGGGTTATGCGGGTCTCCCGCACGACTTCGGGGCCGATGCCATCGCCAGGAAGGAGGACGATGTGATATGTGTTGGGCATGATGATGTATTGTGGTGTGTTGTATCAGTGGATCATGATCAGGCTGTCCAACATCCGATGTCCGAAGTCCTATGTCCTTTTCT